>JBEBHM010000578.1:0-5701 GCA_040080875.1 Pirellula sp. | reverse complement strand
ATACCGCGTCGTCATCCCCATCCAGCACACCGAATTTGATGCCAGCGATGCTCCGGTCATCCAATTTGGCCTTTTCGGCTCCACCTCGTTCTGGGCCTCCCGTGCCAGACCACTGGTCAGGAAAACCGAGCCCACCATGCCAGAGCTTGCCCATTCCAAGCGTCTCGTAACCAGCCTTCTTGAACTGAGTTACCAACGATTGTTCGGAGGTTACGGCTTTGACAAAGGGATCACTGTTATCGTAAACCCCGGTCGTACTTGGCCGCAGTCCAGAAAGCAATGCGGTACGCGAAGGATTGCAAATCGGGGCGGCGCAATGAGCATTCGTAAATGTCACGCCCATGCGTGCCAAACGGTCGATGTTGGGTGTCTTGGTTTGCTTGTTGCGTCCAAAATGTCCGACCCAATGATTGAGATCGTCGACCGCAATGAAAAGTACGTTCGGCTTTCGCTGCTGCGCCATTGCCTCGGACGCGAACAGCAATCCAAACAACTGGATCGCACCTATCAACGCAAGACAGCAAATTCGATGGGAAGGATGGGACATGATGTTTGCCAATCGATTAAAGATTAGAAAATGGTGCCAATTCAGTCCACTGTTGGATTGGATTCAATCTACCGCGTTATTGGATTCAATCTCCTGCGGCTCTTGGTGCAGCGGACGGACCCTAGTGCGTCTTCAAGTCCTATTTGAGGGTGGAAGGTAGTGGAACTTGATAAAGATCTTAGCGATCTAGGAGGTTTGACAACCTCCACTACCCCAATGGATAGCCTTGAAGTCGCACTTGTCGCTCGAAAAGCGCCGACTATTCGAACCGGTAAATGCACTGACCTTTGATGCTATCGATCATATAGTAGACTTCGCCCTTTTGATCTTCGCCAAACGCAAGAACCGGAATTCCCTTTTCGACTAGTTGTTCGTTGCGAGTCGCTTTTCCAGAAACCGGATCGTAGGACAAAGCCCACACCGCACCACTGACATAGTCCGCGTAAATGTATTTGCCATTAAGTTGTGGTACTCGGTCGGAGTTGTAAACACGCCCACCTGTAATCGATTTCCCAACGCTGTGATCATATTCCCACACGGGTTCGATCGCTGTAGAGACTCCGGCGACATCGGGTCGGTTTCCGAATGGGTGGCTGCCTTCGTGATTGCTCCAGCCGTAGTTACCTCCCTTGGTGATTACGTTAACTTCTTCCCAAAGATCTTGTCCAACGTCTCCGCACCAAAGTCGCCCCGACTTTTTATCGAATGCAATCCGCCATGGGTTGCGTAATCCGTGAGCGAATATCTCCGGCCGAAGCCCCTCTTTGCCTACATAAGGATTGTCTTTAGGAATTCCGTACTTTACGGCCCCCGACTTGCTATCGACATCGATTCGCAGGATGGAGCCAAGAAGTTGCGATCGATTCTGACCATTCGCGTGCGGGTCATTGCGCAATCCTCCGTCTCCGAACGAAACATACAGATAACCATCCTGGCCAAATTCAATGGAACCGCCGTTGTGGTTTTTGAAGGGCTGTTCCACTTCCAAGATAATCTCTTCGGAATTCGGATCCGCCACATTGGGATCATTCTTCGAAACGCGGAACCGCGACAGAATTGAGCGATCATTTTCCTTGTTCGTGTAACTCACAAAGAATTCGCCGTTCGATTGGTACTTGGGGTGAAAGGCAAGTCCCAATAGTCCCTGTTCGTTAGCGCCTGCACCGCTCCATTTATTTACTTTGCTTTGGATATCCAGGAATCGTTTTGAGTCGGTTACGTCGGGTCGGTTTTCAAATGAAAAAATCCAACCGCGTTGATCCATCGCAAAGAGCCGCTTGTTGTCGCCGTTTGGATAAGTCAATTCCAGAATGCGAAGCGGTTTGTCGACGTTGCCATCTTCGTCGAGGGCTTGCCAACCGTCCCATTTGAGATTGGGAAAAGCCAAGGTACCTTTGACATTTAGTTTTCCATCGATCGGCTGTGGCACGGAACCGTCGTTGGCGATTTCACGAATCTTGATATTCCGAAACGATACAAGGTTGCCATGATCTTGCAGGCAAATGAGTCCTTCGCCTGCTTTACCAAAATTGGGAAACGCCGCGAACTTACTCTTGGCAACCAAATCTTTCCATTTGTTGTCCCCCATTTCGAACTGATAATACACAACTCCATTCATGGACACTTCGCACTTCTTGGGCGCGATGCGCAAGAATAATTGATTCCACTCTCCCGCTGGTCGCGTAGCATCGGAAGATGTTTTCTCCCCGGTCCAGGCGGGGGGCTTGGGTTGATAAAGTTGATAGAGCCAGCCGGACTTTTGTGGATCGGTGCCTGCTTCGTTGTCTTGTATTTGCACTTCGGGGCCACTGTGCCAAGGAGCCCCGCCATCCTCCGTCACATGGAACATCAGTCCGCTATTGCCACCCTTTGAAATTTTGTAATCGACCGAAAACTCGAAGTACTTGTATTTGGACTTAGTGACGATGTCTCCCGCATTGTTTCCCTCACGAACCAACGAGCCATCGACGACTTTCCACCCATCGGATAGAGAATCCTTTTTGAAGTTGCGCCAGCCGTCGGCCGTCTTGCCATCGAAAAGGAGTTTCCAACCCGACAAGATTTCGGGTCGAGTTAGTTGGTTAGGAGGCGCGTCGGCATGAACCGACGAGCAAGTCATTGTTACGCTGCCCAACAAAGCAACCCAAGCGAACCAACGCTGAGAAAAAGTCCGAACCATCAATCGATTCCCCGCCATGTAAAAACGAACAAACAAGCCTGTCGCTGCAAAGTCGCGACGAAAAGCCCTATCTCGACCAAGCAATGTTCTAATTGATGAAGGTTTGACAAGAAAGGAGACAGACCAGAACTTTTTCGGAAAGTCTCATCCAACAAGACTTTGGCGGTTCAACTCACCCAGTGGAACCTGTTGTTCACGCATGTTCAATTGGGGTTATGATTGTAGCAGGCATACTCCGCGTGCCGTCCGCAGTTGCTCAGGTTTCGTGGCTGCGGCACTTGGAAAGTGCCTGCTACTTTTGTGTCGTTCAGCTGTCCAACCTGCAATAGGTCGATCCCACTCTATAAATTGGTGACTAAAAGAAATGCGTAAACTATCGGCAGGCGGTGGTTGGCAAGCGATTCGATATTCTTTCAAGAAGGGGATCGAGTCGGGGGGTATTTGGAAACTTTATAAAGCTTTGCGCTCGCGAAATGCGTGCAAAACCTGCGCGCTGGGCATGGGTGGCCAACACGGTGGGATGGTCAACGAACGCGGTACATTCCCGGAAGTTTGCAAGAAATCGATTCAAGCCATGGCGGCGGACATGCAACCCGCCATCACAGCGGATTTCTGGGCCAAACACTCTCTTTCACAAATGCGAGCCTGGACGCCAAAACAATTGGAAGCGAGCGGTCGCCTCATTCAACCGCTCCTTTACGAACAAGGGACCGACAATTATCGAACGATCACGTGGCAAGATGCCTTCCATCGCATTGCCGAGAATTTGAAGTCTTTGCCAGCCGAGGAATCTTTTTGGTATTTCAGCGGACGCAGTTCCAACGAGGCGGGATTCCTACTGCAATTGATGGCTCGATTGTATGGGACTAACAACGTCAATAATTGCAGCTACTACTGCCATCAAGCGAGCGGCGTCGGATTGCAAAAATCACTTGGGACTTCCACTGCAACGGTCGTACTGGACGATCTGGACGACTGCGACACCGTTTTCATCATGGGTGGAAACCCGCCGAGCAATCACCCTCGACTGATGACGACGTTGATGCATCTCCGTCGCCGTGGAGGGCGGATCGTGGTGATTAATCCGATACGCGAACTGGGGCTGGTCAAATTCAAAGTCCCGAGCGATCCGCTGAGCTTGTTCTTCGGTACCAAGATCGCAACGCACTACGTCCAGCCGCACATTGGTGGCGATTTGGCACTCATCACTGGCGTCTGCAAGGCGGTCGTCGAGACGTGCACACATGACCTTGATTTCATGCACAAACACTGCAGTTTTGTCGACGAATTCCTTTCCAACCTAGCGCATCTGCCTTGGAACGAAATCTGCCTCAAGTCGGGAATCGATGAGCATACCATTCGAGAAATTGCGAACGTCTATTCGGAGAGCCGCGGTGCGATTTTTTCTTGGACGATGGGGATTACGCATCATGCGCACGGCGTCGAAAATGTGCAGGCCATTGCCAACTTGGCGCTGTTGCGGGGCATGATTGGTCGCAAGGGGGCAGGCTTGATGCCAATACGCGGGCATTCAAACGTTCAAGGGATGGGGTCTGTGGGGGTCACACCGAAATTAAAAGACGAACTCTTTGCGAATCTAACAAATAAATTCGGAGTCACGCTACCGACGACTCGTGGAAGAGACACGTTGGAATGTTTGGAAGCGGCGGAGCGCGGCGATCTGAAATTCGGAATGTGCCTCGGCGGAAATCTCTTTGGCGCAAACCCTGACGCGACCTTTGCAGAGAAAGCGCTTGAGAAACTTGATATGCTCGTCATGCTCAACACAACTCTCAATACGGGGCACGCGCGAGGGCTTGCCAAGACTACGATCGTCCTGCCTGTCTTAGCTCGCGACGAGGAGCCCGAGCCTACAACTCAAGAGTCGATGTTCAACTATGTTCGACTCAGCGACGGTGGACCTGGTCGTCTGCGCGGCCCTCGCAGCGAGGTGCATGTCATCGCTGAAATTGGTAAACGAATTCTTGGCCATTCGACGCCCGTTGATTGGGACGACATGCAAAAAACGAACACCATTCGGAACTGGATTTCAAAAATTGTCCCTGGCTATGAACAGATAGAAACCATCGAAACGACGAGGCGAGAGTTTCAAGTCGGAGGTCGAACGTACCATTATCCCAAATTCAATACCCCCACAGGAAAAGCAGTACTTTCGTCGTATTCGCTCCCACCGATGGAACCGTTGGCGGACAATCAACTCCGGATGATGACCGTGCGAAGCGAGGGACAATTCAACACTGTGGTCTACGAAGACTACGACTTGTACCGTTACCAGGAGCGACGCGACGTGATTTTAATGAACCCGCTCGACATGGAAAGGTTGGGTCTGGTCGACGACGATCAGGTCACGGTCAGCAGCGATACCGGCCGAATGCACAACATTTTGGCGCGTGGATTTGAAGAAATTCGCGATGGGAATGCGATGATGTACTACCCCGAAGCCAACGTTTTGGTGCCGCGTACCGTCGATCCCCAGTCTCGGACACCTAAGTTCAAAAACGTCCGGGTCAGCATCTCCAAACAGTTGGAGGTTACCAACTAGTGCTCAGTCCAGATTTAAATTTGGGGTTGGACGTAGTGGATCTTGTTAAGTTAAAGATCCCTGAACCACAGGACCTTTAACAAGGTCCACTACCCAAAAATCTAAGCTGGACAACGCACTGGTGCGTCTTCAGTCCTTGTTTTTTGGGTTGAAAGTAGTGGATCCTGTTTGTTAAAGATCCCTGCGATCTGCGGAAAGCAGATCGCGAGGAATAGGGCAACGAAGGGATACGCACTCGCACCTTCTCCCGATGAGCCCACAATTGTTTTCTAATCATTATTGAATTACACTTAGGCCGGTTTGAAAGACTTTTTTGCATCAGTTTTATTGTGAGTCCCCAACATGAGCCTTCGCAGCGTGATTCAACGACGGATTAGAGACATAGCATTTATTGCTGTCTCTTATACACATC
>JBEBHM010000577.1:0-5703 GCA_040080875.1 Pirellula sp. | reverse complement strand
TGGAGCGCGAGGTTCGATAGCTAAGTTAGAATTCTATCTCTCAGTTCGAATCGCTCGACACTTTTGCAGCGCGTATCTGTGACAGCAAACTTTCGATCTTCTCGTGGACGTCCAAAGTTTGATTAATCATCAGTGTCTGATTGCTCGGCATTGCAAGAATCGTTCCGGTACCGCCAGCCGCGGCCCACGATTCTAAAGCAATCGTCTGCTCAATGATCCCAATGAGACTCTCGTAATTCTTTGACGACACCGACGAAGAATCGTCGTCATGCGGCCCCACTAAGTCATCGACCAGAAACACCTTTGCGAAAGGTATTTCCAATTGACGCTTCCGCTCGCCGCCTAGATATCCTCGTTGGAAACCGACTCGGTATCCGCTCAATGTGCCAGCCACCGCCAGCAGCAGAACAAAGATGGTCACGAGGGTAAACTGGAATCGGGATTTTGGAGATGCCAGATGGATCATTGATCAACCTCCGTTTCAAAAACGGTTCATTTCGGACGCCAGCTTGCCTCCACCTCTCGTTTGGCACCGCCGACCAAAAGAGTCGGCGCGGTAAATCCTGTTAGCGGTATAGCGAAGACATCAATATTTTTCTTGTCGTCCCCTGGTACGATGGCGGTATAGACGAGCCAGCGACTGTCAGGTGACCAGCGAGGGTACCAGTTGTAACCTTCTGAAACTAGCGTTCGTCTATTATTGCCATCAACGCCAATCACGGTGAGTGCGGCTGACTTTTCATTGTCCGAGTAGAAAGCTATGAACTTGCCGTCCGGCGAAAAAGTGGACGAGCCATTGTAGATGTTCTTGTCTTGATCGTACGTGATGCGGCGTTCACTCATGCCATCGCTATCAGCGATGTAGATGTCCGCGCCTTTGTCCCCCTTGCGGGAGTAGACGATATGCTTGCCGTCGGCGGACCATGTCGCACCATCGGATGTATTGAGTGTTTCTTGAACGAGACGACGCTGATTTGAACCGTCCGCGTTCATCGCGTAAACGTGGGGGGCTCGCTTCTCGTCCAATTTCTCTATGCGCCAGGAAGTAAACAGGATAGTCCTTCCATCCGGCGACCAAGAGGGAATATAGTCTGGCTCCGCATCGTTCGTGAGTTGTATTTGCTCCGTGCCATCGGCTTTCATTATCCAAACGTCTAGGTTTCCATTGCGATTGCTTTGGAATGCGATCCTCTCTCCATCCGGCGACCAAACTGGCCAATTGTCGCTGGCTGGGTGGTTCGAAAGATTGACCCACTCCTTCTGACCCGCTCGAAGCAGGTAGACTTCAGAATTGCCATCTCGCGTGGAGGAAAACAACAGATCCGACGACTTGGGCTGCCATTCCGATTTTTCTTGTGCGCGAGTGATCGCGCTCCCAACAAGTACTAATACAACGGATAGTATGAATCGCATAAGCTCCTCTACATTAAGCCGTAGGCGGTCAGTGTACTTCGCAGCTTCGAGAATTCGGATTCGTCCAGCTCGGTCATAGGCAACCGCAGATCGCCCGTATCGCGACCGAGAAGCTTCATCGCACCTTTGACCGGTATGGGATTGGTGGCCAACGAAAGCATATCGCGACACAACGGAAACAGTCTGTGGTGGAGCGACGAGGCAGTCGCGAAGTCCCCTTTCGCGGCAGCAGCAACCATCGCTAACAAATCCTTAGGAACGATATTGCCAGCGACCGAAATGACACCCTCAGCTCCGATGCTCATCATCGGTATCGTCAAAGAATCATCTCCGCTGAGCACGGTCAGATTGGTCGTGTTAAGAATCTGGGAACATTGATCGAGTGAGCCCGTCGCCTCCTTGACCATAGTGATGTTAGGAAGTTCGGCCAAGCGCGCGATCGTCTCTGGCTCGATATTCTTGGCCGAACGGCCAGGAATATTGTAGACGCAATGGGGTATACCGACTTGCTCCGCGATTGCTTTGAAGTGTTCGTAGAATCCCTTTTGTGTCGGCTTGTTGTAGTACGGAGCGACTTGGAGCGAAGCGTCCGCACCTTCCTTCTCAGCTCGGCGTGTCAATCGAAGCGCTTCGTCGGTGCAATTGCTGCCCGTGCCTGCCATCACCTTGCATCGACCTGCGGAGAGTTGAATTACCTCGCTGATGACCCGTTCGTGTTCCTCATGCGTCAACGTTGGTGATTCGCCTGTCGTTCCCACAGGAACCAAGAAGTGGACTCCCGCTGCGATCTGAAATTCAATCTGTTCCTTGAGTCTCGCGACGTCCAATTTGCCGTTCGCGAACGGAGTAACGATTGCAACACCCACGCCAGCAAAGGCGCTTCCCTTTCGAACCAACATCCCATTCCCCATTTCTTTGAAAAACAAACTCCGACACAGACTGGCCCGGCGACTGCCATCTGCCGTGCGCGGCGAAGCATTTTAGACGCAATGCAATGCCTAGGATAGTGCGTCTTCAAGGCGAACAATTGAGGAAGTGGAGGTTGTTGAACCTCCAGATTTTAGAGATCTTTAACAAGATCCACTACCTTCACCCCCGAGAACGAGGATTGGAGACGCACTCGAAGCATCATCCGCCACCTAAAATTTATCGTTGCAAAACAAGTAAGTTCGACACAACCCGAATACAAGCATTTTCGAAGTTGACGATTTTATGCTTATCCCGGAAAAACCAAGGGAAAGCTCGTCGATACCACGGCTTGAAGTCCTCGACGGGGCGTGTGCTCTACGGGACATGTGTTTGACATACATCGGTGTGGGAGCAAGGAGGCTCAACCATGAACGTCCGATTCTGGGTCGCGCTCGCAATGTATTTTTGTTTGTTCGGTGGCTGTGCGACGACCGAGGTGCGCAAGAATCCGGGAGCAAACGACAAAGGAATTCGGTACTACCGCCCAAAGCCTTACTTGTTGCTACAGCCCTTTCAAGGCAATTCCCCAGAGTACGTCTCCATCGCAATTCACTATCTGCCTGACTTCTCCGAGGAGTATTCCATCCGCGCTCGAGCAGGGCTCGGCTGGAACAAAACCGAAGTCACTTTAGATCAGGGTTGGAACCTAACCGGCATCAAACAAGAACTCGATAGCCAAACCGATGAGAACCTCAACGCCGTTGCAAACTTGATTAGCAAGCTGCCGACGGCCAAGGAGGCTCCGCAGCCTAGCCAACCGCAACTCGTCGTGCGCGCCAAGAACGTCCCGTTCGGTTTCTATGAATCGGTTATCTCGTGCGGACGAGATGGAGTGAAGCGACTATACGGTTGGAGGTATGTCGGTTTTATGCCCTTTAATCAGTGCCCCGTTGTTTCCGGTGGTGTCGAATGCATTCCTTGCGAGTCCAACATGCTCTTCGGCCTTGGACTCGTCGAAGGAGCGATGGCATTCGTTCCGATCGACCAGCTTGCCAACGCCAATCCTGTGGACCGGAGCAGTCCGGTGCAGACGGCGACCGATATGGAAGTGTTGTTTCGCAAGGATGCGGTCAGCCTTGTTAGCCTAAAGAAACTAAAAGTAACCGCCGTGGACATTGGCGAGTTGCGAACGTTGGGAACCGGCGGTACCTACTCACTCGTCATCGCAGTGCCCGGAGATCAATTGGACTCAGCGAATTCCGACAAGGACATGCTACAAGATTCGTTGACCGAGCTGGCTAGAAAAGTCTTTGGCAATCCCGCTGCTCAGATTAAGCTGGATTTCAAAGCCAAAACGATGTAGTACTTTCTTAGAAGCCAGCCCGATGCCGCGCCACAATCCGAATTCGATTTCGATTGGGCTAACGATGTTGGAGGCGAGTCGGTTGCTGGCGAGGCTTCGACGCCAGTTTGCAAAAACGGGTGTCTTGGATGTCGGTTTTGGGACCGCAAAAAAGAATAACCGATTCAATCCAGCCAGGGGCCGCTGTGTTGTTTTCATTGTTCCAAGAAAGAAAAAGGAAACGAAGCTCCCCAAGGAATTGGTGCTTCCGAAAAAAATCTCCACTTCGGTGATCCGAGCTGGCAAACGGCAGAGCCTGCAACTCCCTACCGATGTTATCCAAAGGTCAGGTCGAATTCGACCAACCGGCTATCAGACCCGACCGATAGGAACGAATACCGGAGTTACATCGGGAGTCGTCGTCCGATGGAAAACAAATTCTCCAGGCAGTATTGATCAGTGGGGTGTAATTACCGTCAGCCATTTTCTGCCAGCCACAAGCAGCTCAGCCATCGACCGGTTGGTAAGCATCGAACCGAATTCAAATCAAACGATTCTAGGCGAAGAGATGGTCCGCCTGCCGAAATCAGGCAAAGTCGATGCCGTGTTGCTCCGAGTGAACTCTGCCGATTTGGAAAGCTTTGGGCTTACGTCGCCCGATGGTTCAAGCGTTCGCACCTTTTTTGATATCGCAGACGATGGAGGCAAACCCGGTCGCTCGTATCCGCACGATCAGCTCACGGTCGGATTTACGTTCGCCGCTGGACATTATCGAGAATCCATCTCGTCCGACGGTTCGGATCAATGGGTCTGGAAAGATGTCCTGGTTGCTGAGGGAGTTGACCAGGATTTCAAGAGTGGGCGATCAGGAGTTGTCTGGAAGAGACTCGGGCAAGTGACCGCGATCCAAGTTGCAGGCGATTCTCCGAAATACCGAGTCGGATACGGCCAAGTGTTCTCGGTCGTATGGCAAAAAATCTGCAACGCCGCAGTCGCAAAAGGGATTGCCTCGCAGAATTCAATGAAAATCGTGTGCACGTTCTAGCGGTTTCGGTTGCGATTGGTAGCGGGGTTGTTCATCCTGCCAGATCGCAGGGATCTTTAACAAGATCCACTACCTTTATCCCGTAACTTACTTGGCTGGTTGACTTTGCGGACAATTCTTTTATCATCAGCAACTTAGCACTCAATCAAGTCGTGGGCGATGAAGGTAGGGAACGGTTCAAAAGATGGGTAGCCTTTACGACTTTGTCGGACGCGCCGATTATTATGTTCTCGCGGCCGTTGCGCTGTGGGGCCTCTTCAGCTTGATCATGGTCTGGACTCGCTTGTCTCAGAAGCGTTTTAAAAGCGAAGAAGAACAGGAACGTTTCCTAGATGGCATCGACGAACAGCTTAAAGCCAACGATTTCGATTCGGTCTTGGCTAGTTGTGATGGCGATCAACGTGCCATCCCCATGATGATTGGTCTTGCCGTTCGCAATCGACACATTGAACAAGAAAAACTAGAAAGCTGGGTCATGGACCGATTCCAGTTCGAAGTATTGTCGGACATCGAATCGCGGGTCACGTGGATCTCGACCCTCATCAAAGCGGCTCCCATGTTGGGACTTATCGGAACCGTCGCGGGCATGATGGGTGCATTCGAAACACTCGAAACAGCGACGGCCGAGGAACCGACCAGACAACTCCTGGCCGACATCCGCATGGCCCTCGAACACACCCTCATCGGCTTGTTGATTACAGTTGCTTTGCTGATCGGAATGGCGCCGATCAATAATCGGATCCGACAGCTCGAGGAATTGACGGTCTTTGGAATGAATCGATTCTTCGATCGACTTCGCGAGTGCCAGCAGCCACGTAAGCTGCGCGTTCGATAGGTGGTCCATAGCATTGCCTATATAAACGGACAGTAACGATGCTTCGCACCAAGAAACCCAAAAAGAGAAAAGGGTTTGACGCGGAATTCGACATTACGCCAATGATCGACGTGGTGTTGCTGTTGCTCATCTTCTTTATGGTGTCTGCTCGAATGGCAC
>JBEBHM010000576.1:0-5749 GCA_040080875.1 Pirellula sp. | reverse complement strand
TTGGGTCCATCAAGCGTTCCCCCAATTGGGAATCAATGGTCCATCGAAAGCGGACACGGACAAGAAAGTTCAGGAGCATGCGTTGCACAATACGGACACCCCCTCCATGGAGCCAATGGGTAACTCCGATCATTCATTGTCGCAGTCGACACCATCGAGTCTGGAAACGCAATTGCCTCCCCCTGGGCAAACATCGTTAGCGCAACCGGACTACAGCGTCCAGGATTCGTCGGTCAAGTTTGCGCAAGCAACTCTGCCGTTGGCTCAACCTGCTTCGCCTCGGATGGCACAGCTGCCGGTTTCGATTCCAGTACCCAACGCGGGCTTGGCTGTCCCGAGCGTTTCCAGTAGCGGTTCGCTCATGATGGAACAAGCTCAGGTGCGATTTCCAGACGACATTCCAGTGGCTGCTCAAGCCGACGGGATCATCACGGCACTCAAAGTAGACGAAGGAACGATGGTCAAGGCGGGGGACATCATGATCGAAATCGATTCTCGACTTGCCAAAGCAGACGAGGAAGTCTCTCGACAAGAATTGGTAGCTGCAACCCTCAAAGCCAAAGACGATTCCAGTATCAAGTTTGCTGAGGCATCGGTAGATGTTGCAAGGCAGGAAGTGGTTATTTCCGAAGACCTCGTAGCCCAGGGAGTTGAAGGTCAGCCAGAGTACAGGAAGAAAAGACTGGAACTCATTAAGGCAGACCTCTCGGTCACCGTTTCGAAAAATGACAAAAAACAACAGGAAGCTGCGGTTGGAGTGCAGACCGCCAAAGTGAGCGCCTCCAAAGTTCATTTAGATCTTCGGTCGATTAAAGCTCCATGGGATGGAGTGGTAAGCGAAGTTGCCAAGAGACAATTTAGTTTTGTTCGTGCTGGCGATACGATTTTCCGATTGACTTCGATGGAAAAGATTCGCATCCGCGGGCACGTGACAGTGCAGGACGCGCCCCACTTGCTGAACAATGCGCCGGCTCGGGTCACGATTGATGTCGCGCCAGGTAAATCCGAGACCATGGACAGCAAGGTCATGTTTATTTCGCCTCGTACCGTGATCAACAAAAATACGTACGAAATTTTGGTGGAAGTCAGCAATCGCTTGACGCCAGACGGACAGTATCTGTTCCGCGAAGGGATGAACGCCACAGTTGAGATCATGCAGAAACGATAACGCATATTGTCGAACGATTGTCCCAATCGTTTTCCCGGAAGGCTTTTGTCCCAATCGTTTTCCCATCACCTAGCCATCGCAGAAGAACACCACCATGACCACGATGCAAGATTCCGTAGTCGATAGCGGGACGAGGCCGCTCAAGCTTCGTCGACGCCCTGACTTGGAATCACGTCGTCACAAGTACGATGGTCGAGTCTATTGGGTCATCAAGGATCCGGTTGGACTCAACTACTATCGTTTTCATGAAGAAGAGTTTGCCATCCTGAATATGCTTGATGGCCAAAACTCATTGGTTTACATACGAGACACCTTTCAGAACCAATTTGCACCCCAACGCATTTCGCTCAAAGATTTGCAACAATTTGTCGGGATGCTCCATCGGAGTGGCCTGGTCATCTCGCATGCGGGCGGGCAAGGCAAGCACCTACGACGGCGTGGAGACCAAAAACGCAAACGCGAAAGGCTCGCCAAATGGGCAAATGTTTTTGCGATTCGATTTCGTGGGATCGACCCGGAGTGGATTCTTAACAAGCTGCTGCCGTGGTTTGGATGGCTTTTTACCACTTGGTGTCTCTTTTTGGTCGCCATCATGGGATTAGCGGCGATCTCCTTGGTGTTAGTCAACTACCAAGAGTTCAAAAGCAAACTGCCGACCTTCGATCAATTCTTCGCGGCCGACAATTGGATTTGGCTTGGGATCACCATGGGGACGGTCAAAGTCCTGCACGAGTTTGGACACGGATTGAGTTGCAAGAAATTTGGAGGGGAGTGTCACGAAATGGGCTTCATGATGCTCATCTTCACTCCGTGTTTGTATTGCAATGTCTCCGATTCTTGGATGCTGCCGAATAAATGGCAACGGGTGTTCATTGGCGCGGCGGGTATGTATGTGGAACTCATTCTCGCCTCGATTGCTACGTTTCTATGGTGGTTTAGCGAAGACGGCATGTTTCGGTTCCTGTGCTTGAGCGTCATGTTCATTTGCTCCGTTAGCACGGTGGTTTTCAATGGGAATCCGTTGATGCGCTTTGACGGATATTACATAACGATGGACATTCTCGAGATCCCGAATCTGCGCCAAAAAGCGAATGAGATCTTGCTGCGAATGTTCCAGAAGTATTGCCTAGGCCTCGAATTGCAAGACAATCCGTTCTTGCCGCAACGAAATCAGCTCTTGTTTGGAATCTACACGATCGCTTCATTTCTTTATCGTTGGGTCGTCACGTTTGGAATTATCTTTTTCCTCAACCAAGCGCTCAAGCCATATGGCCTGCAATCGCTAGGTCGAGCCTTCGCCATCGCGGGCATCGTCGGAATGGTCGTCCCAGGCATCAGTGCGGTTTACAAGTTTTTCGCGACTCCAGGTAGGGCATCTAAAATGAAGCAAGCCAACATCACTTGGAGCCTATTGGCAACAAGTGCGATCCTCTCGTTCATTTGCTTTTTCCCCCTTCCCTTCAAAGTATATTGCGCTACCGAGTCGAGACCGGAAAACGCTCGCGAGGTTCATACGTTGGCTGCAGGTCGGCTCGTCGAATGGAAAACCAAACCGGGACAAACCATCAATGCCGGTGATCCCGTTTGCGTGCTCGAAAATTCCGAGTTGAAAATCGAGCGCGAAAACGCGATGGCGGATGTGAAGTCGACGGAAGCCATCCTCCAACAAATGCGATACAATTTGGGATCGGATCCAAAATGGGATTCCTCCGTTCAAATCCAAAAATCAGAGCTTCGGCAGAAATTGGAGATGCTCGATAACATCAACGACAAACTGACGAACTTGTTGATTCGGAGCCCGATGACAGGGGTCGTGTATTTGCCCCCTCCCAAGGAAGAGCCCAAAGCAGCCAAGGCTCAGGAGCAGTTGCCTGGCTGGTCTGGAAATCCCTTCGATCCATCCAATGCCGACGCCTACTTCACCGAGGGGGAATTGATTTGCCTGATCGGGCCAACGAGCAAAATGGAAGCCGTGGTGGTGATCGATCAGCACGATCGAGATTTGGTCCAGGAAGGCAACCAAGTCGAAATCATGTTTGACGCCGCACAGCTTCAGTCTGTGATGGGTACCATCGTGAAGATTGCCGAAGCCGAAATGAAGGAATCGCCCACAAATCTCGCTAAGCCATCCGGCGGAAGGCTCGATACCAAGCCGGACGAATTCGGCCGAAATCGCCCAATCAGTACGTCTTACCAAGCCCGCGTCGTGCTCGACGACACCACCGTTCCGCTTCGACCCGGCTACCGAGGGCTTGCCAAAGTGCACTTGGCATGGAGATCCCTTGGATCACGATTTTACCGATACTTGACCAAAACCTTTAACTTCGAATTTTAGACAACTACTCCACGAGCCAAAAGATACGTGGTACATTCTATCTGTTCGGAGATATGTTCTGAGCGAAAACCAATTTTTTTGTATTTCAGGAGTGAAGTGAAAAATGTCGACAGATCTACAGGCGGAAACAACAGAGTCTCAGCGCCCACAGCAACAATCTGTGCAGGTTCAGGTCAATGACGAGAACGCGATCGCATGCTACGCAAATTTCTGCCGCGTCACTGGTTCACCCGAAGAATTGATTGTGGACTTTGGTTTGAATCCTCAACCGGTTGGAATCCCCAAGGATCCAATTCATGTGAAACAACGCATCATCATGAATTTTTTTACTGCCAAACGATTGTTGGCCGCATTGCAAATGTCGGTTCAGCGTCACGAAGCGGTCTTTGGAGTTCTCGAAACAGACATCCAAAAACGGCTTCGAGTTCAAAGCCCCAATGGCTAGTGAAAAACGCAACGACCAACTTTCGATTCTTGAAATCGACGGTCATGTTACAGCTCGCAACCTATGCGAGCTGTTTTCTTTTCTTAGGCTACCATTAGGCGAGAGGCATGGAAAAACTACTGGGCAGCTCGCGCTGCTCCGCTAAGAATAGTAGCGGAAGTGCGCAAGCAGTCCGGTGTTCGGGTACCAGATTTTCTGCCGCTCGCCTTAGCATCCAATTCACGCCATTTCCGTCCATCATTTCCAAATCCTACCGACATTTCTAACATCGACCAAGCGAATAATGCATCTCCGTTTTTCATTGCTAGCCGGCGCTATTTGCACTTTCAGTTTCCATTCATCACTGTCGATTGCCCAAGAAAAAGCGACGCAAGAAAAGGTCAAGACTGTCGAAACGCGAACGATCACTAATGATCCGATCGCATGGATGCAACAAACAGCCATGGTCGACAAAACTGCGACATGGGGACATTGGGGAATCAGGCCACGAAGCTACACCGCCTGGACTAACCACTCCAACCGCTTGATCCCGGTCTACGTCTTTGGCGGTTCGTTTGCTGAGTACATGAACGAAGGGAGCGTCTATCGAGACGCTGCAAAGATCGAACAGCTCTATGGCCGCATGCCGATCAATACTTGGCGCGAGGATGCTCCCTATGCCGACCAAACGGACGTGTATCGCTTGCAAAGAAAAGCCATCGAACAGCTCGGGAAAAAATTTGTATTCTTGGTGGTGTTTGACGGAATGGACTGGCAAACAACTCAAGCGGCCGCCATCTACAAATCGGGCAAAGTTTATACTCAGGGTAAAGGGTCAGGGTTGATATTCCAAGACTATGCCAAGTGCCCAACAGACTACGGGTACTGTGTGACGGCACCGTACGGCGATGAAGTCGAGACGGACGTCGACGCGCAACTAAATACAAAACCTATCATCAAGTTTGGCGGATTCGATTCTCGTTTGGCTGGTTCCACGCCCTGGGAGCCCGAGGTGGACATCGACTACCCGATTGGACGGTCCAAGCTTTCACCGCATTCGTATACTGATTCATCTTCTTCGGCAACTTCCTTGACCGCCGGCATCAAAGCCATCAATGGTGCGGTCAATCTGGATTACATGCTTCGCCCAGTAGAAACCATAGCCCAGTGGGTCCAACGGACCCGTGGTATGAGCGTTGGCGCCGTGACCAGCGTCCCGATCAGCCATGCAACTCCTGCCGCAGCCTATGCCGCCAATGTCAGTCGTGATGACTATCAAGACCTCACCCGCGACATGCTTGGATTGCAGAGCGTGGCTCGCCGTACCAATCCATCACCGGGATTGGACGTGCTGATCGGAGGTGGGTTTGGCGAGACCACGGAAAAACCAACAGGCCAAGGAAACAATTTTATTCCCGGCAACCGCTATCTTGCAGGCCCAGATCTCGCCCTTGTAGACATTCGAACGGGCGGTCCAAGTTCCAAATACGTCGTTGCACAACGGACCGCCGAAAAATTGGGAAGCCAAGTTTTAATGGAGGCCGCTCAGCTTGCGGCTACCAAGCGACATCGACTTCTCGGTTTCTTTGGCGCCAAAAACGGCCACTTGCCCTTTCAGACGGCGGACGGCGACTTCCAACCCGTAGCGGATGTCAAAGAAACCCCAGAGAAGTATAGCCAAGCGGACATCGACGAGAATCCAACGCTTGCACAAATGACCCAAGCGGCGATCGTAGTGTTGGAAACCAACGACAAGGGTTTTTGGTTGATGGTCGAGGCGGGGGACGTGGATTGGGCCAATCACTCCAACAACATCGACAAC
>JBEBHM010000575.1:0-5755 GCA_040080875.1 Pirellula sp. | reverse complement strand
GTGTCATTGCAACCTCCCTATTCGTTGATACGTCCAGAGGTAGAAACCGAAATCCTGCCGTACACACTTCGAAACAACATCGGCGTCATCGCTTATTCCCCCATGGGATCCGGCTTGCTATCGGGCAACATGAGCCGCGAACGGTTAGCAGCCATTGCTCCCGACGACTGGCGGCATCGAAGCCTCCATTTCCAAGAACCGTTGTTTACGAAAAACCTGGTTATGGCCGAACGTTTGAAATCGATCGGCGACCGCATCGGCAAGAAAGCAGGCGAACTGGCCATCGCCTACGTGCTTAATCACCCCGCCGTAACGGGAGCCATCGTTGGGTTCCGAAACGCGACCCAAGTCGAGGAACTTGTAGGCGCTTTGGAATATCGATTAGCTCCAGAAATCATTGCCGAAATCTTGGCATGACTCGTGACCAAGAGGAACCACAGAGTCACGAGGAACGCAGAGAATTATTTATTGATCCCATGAATGTCGATATGGACAACAACCTGACTGGAGTTGTGATTGGAGCTGCGATCGCTGTCCATCGATCCGTAGTGTCTGCGGCCATTGAATTGCATCGTCAGCTGGGGCCTGGACTTCTTGCAAGCACTTAAGAAGAATGCCTTTGTTACGAACTGGGAGTCAAAGGCCTCGATTGTCAAAGAGAAAAGAAGATTCTCCTCTTGATCGATCGGGAGCGTTTGAGCATCGACGCTGACGTGCCGCTCGTTGTTGGCTCAGTACTGCCTGTATTCGCGATTTGTGCTGACTCATTGACGGCAATTCACACGGCAACCGCACTTGCGCGACTACGGCAGGGAGGTTGGAGGCAGGGACTTATTTTGAATTTCCATGCACAGACGATGCTGCAAGGCATCAAGCGGGTGGTTAAGTAAACCACAGAGACACGAAGAACTCAGAGGTCTGGCTTCACGTTGATTGGTTTTCCTCAGCGTCCCTCGTGCCTCTGCGGTTCAAGGTAACGCGTTGAGCTTTGTCATCGAACGAGTTGTAAACTACAGAAATACGAAGTAACGCTAAATGAATGCGCAACCAGCCTACGAGGTAACGCCGAGCGACCCGCGCGCGAATTGAAAGTCGACCATGCCTTGAGCGCTTGCGCGGACCATCTCGTCCCCTCGCAACACGTCGATAAGTTTTCGCTCAATCGCATCCAAATCCACTTGCGTCTCGCCCGTCAAGAATAAGTCGATGTCGTCTCTCGCAAGCATGCTCTCTCCCGAGGGCTCGGCAATTTGTACGACCGGAATCATGGGATGCCCTTGTCGTGCATGCTCGGAAACGATGCTGGTCACGACGTGCGCTCCGCAGGCACCGAGACTCGTCAAGTTCTCGACCCAGTGCTCCGTCTCGCTATCCACAATGTGAAAGCCGGGAACTGCGATTCGCTCCCCATAGGCCAATGTCGCATGTGGCGTAACTCCCCCTATGGCTGTCTCAAGGAATCGCGAGTTGGCCAGAATCGGATCGCTTGCGGGAATTAGAATCGAGCCCCCTTGTTGCGCAACACCGCAGGCGGTCAACCCAAGCAATCTCGCGGTGCTTGCGCTCACGGGCGATGCAGTCAGTATGCCCATCGTTAGCTCCCCGATCGTCGAAGAGACCATCGTGGGCGTTGGTGTCAACGAAAGTTTCTCGGAGAACCAAGCTTCTATTTTGTTGAGGGCCTTTGCGATTCCGCCATCCAACTGGACGCTGGCCCAACCAAATCGATCGGCGTCGATGCTCGATCGCTCCAAGTCATGTCGCATGGCGTCGTTGGTAATTTTTTCGCAACCATGTTCCAGCAAGAACGCTGCCACGATATTTGGATGCATGATATATCCCTGATAGGATCGATGCAGCAATTTGAAGAGCGACTCGCCGGAAGAGCCACATGCCTCGGTATGCGGTAGCGCTACGAAACGCGAAATGCCATGCTGTTGCCTAACTTGCGATTCATTCAATCGATCGGCGGCTAGGCGTGCTACCTGCGATGAACACAAACTGAGCGGCAACACGAGCCCCAGTCGCTCGGTCGCGATGGCTCCTGCCGTTGGATACGCGTGCAACGGCTTGAAAAATCGGTGTGATGACAGTCGATTTGCGCCATCGTTGCCGATCGATTGGGCCGTTCGCAAAGGGACGCCTGGAGGGGATGGTTTGGCTTGCAACGTGGCCAGATTGTGTGAATCCGTCTGGGGCCAATTGCGCCAAATGGAAACTTGCGAATGTCCGGCCCTTTCCCCCTTGGTCTTCGATCCAGACGCGGCAGCAACCAGGGTTGCAAACGCTTCGGATGCCATCGACTCAAACGGCACACCGTCGAGGTACCGTCCGGCATTGATATCCATTTCATTGATGAGCAAATTGTGGCGACGAGTGGTGGTCGTAATCTTGAGAGTCGGTACAAACGGGAAATTCGTGACCGACCCGTTGCCCGTCACAAATAAAATCATGTTGCATCCCGAGGCCACTTGTCCAGCGATCCCTTCGAGATCATTTCCTGGACCATTCATGAAGTAAAAACCAGGCAATCGCAACTGGTCCGCATAGTGGGTAACGAAGTCAAGCGTCGTGCGAGGATCTTTCTTGTGGACCGCGCCGACCGATTTGAGAGCGATGTTGTACAGCCCGCGAAACTTGTTACCGCCCGATGGATTGCTTTCGGACGAGACGCCATGCCATGCCAAGTAGGCTTTGAAGTCGTCGATCTCTTTCAAGAATTGTCGGGCAGTCTCCAGATCTCTGACGTTGCGAAGTATATACGCTTCGGCACCCACCACTTCATCGGTTTCCGTCAACACTCCAGAACCACCATGACGAATCAGTTCGTGCACCATGGCACCGGCCAAGGGGTTGCCTGACACTCCTGAAAATGCATCCGAGCCACCGCATTGCAACGCGACCCGCAAGTCGCCCAGTGGCTCATCGGTGCGTTTGGTCGTGGAGGATTGAGCAATCCAGTCTCGAACAATCGATTCTCCTTCCGATAGACCGGCCGACAGCCCTCGATGGAGCGAAAGGAATCGATGCGGAACATCTGCAAGCGGGTATCCGTTGGCCAACATGAATTGGCGCAGTCGCTCGTTGTGGATCGGTTCGACCCCATAATCGACAGCAAGAACTGCGGCAATGTTGGGATGTACCATAAAGCCAGCAAGCGTCTTGAGAACTTCCATTGCGTTGTTGGGTTCTACCGTCCCGCCCCCTTCGGTGTGTGCGATCGCAACGATGCCATCGAGCGATTCGCAACCGGTGGCCAACGGCCCGAGCCTCTCAGCTAGCAACCGGGCAAAGCTGGCCGTTCGCGACGAAGTACCAAGGATGACGATGAAATTGCGAGTCCCGGTTCCGCGATTTCCCTGCCGACGAAATCCAAGGAAGCTTCCAGGATTGCGAACACGCTCCGCCCGAACACCCGGAACAAAATTTCGTTCGTCGAGTTCGACCGAGGCGATATGGTCTAGAAAATTGGGAACGGTAGGAAGCGATGCATCATCCAACCTGCGGACCGACAACGCATCCAACATCGATTGATTGCAAACGTACTCCCCAGGTTGGATGGACTCGGTCGCGATGCCAAACGCAAGTCCCCATGAAAGGAGGGGTTCGCTCGTACGAATAACTCGCACAGCAAAACGATGGCCCTCAAGGATGGTATGCTTCAATTCAGCAATCACGCCGCCTTCTAATCGAACACGCGTACCTTGATGGATACGACGAATTGCGATCGCAACGTTGTCATCAGGCTGGGGAAGTCGTCCGATGGACTCAAAGGATACTGGCTCGTTGGTTATGATTCGTTCCTTTTGACTGGGGAGACTTCCGTTGCTATACGGCTACCGTGATATCGTAATCGATCGTTGCATATAATTTAATGCCTGCGTCACAGCTTGTGTCGAAACCTAGGAACCGTAAACTTCTGTGCGAAGTATTGCTCATTGAATCGTTTTACTGCAAACCGAACGAAACTTGTATGCTTAATAGCCGACTCATCCATCCCATCATTTCACGCATTCTGGGCGAAGCAGGGCATCACGCAACCATTCTCATCGCGGATGGCAACTACCCTGCCTCCAGCAAACGAGGCCCGCGCAGCGAATTGGTGTCGCTGAATTTGATGCCCGGTTTGGTAACCTGCGATCAAGTGCTCGAAGCGATCCTGTCTGCAATCCCTGTCGAGACCATTCAAACCATGAAGACCGAGACGAGTGGCCCCTACGCGCTCGACGGTGACCCTCCCGTTTGGTCGGACTATCGAAAGACGATCGACAAAGCCAACATTCAAGTAACTCTAGAACCCATCGACAAGTGGGATTTCTACAAGCGAGTCGCGACCGATGATCACGTGTTGACGGTTCAAACCGGTGATACCCAGCGCTATGCAAACATATTACTGACCGTCGGCGTCCGAATGTTTTGATAAGGCGACGAGCACGTCAATTCAGGAAGTCTGTTGGGCGATGCGACTATTCCGCCGTTTGCACTGTGATGGCCATCACAATGGGCGCAGTGATGTCAGGCCCTTTGATCAACTCGATCTTGGACAACGATTCTCGCATGCTCGGTTTTACCGACAGATAGCGAAGTTGGCGTCCGCCCAAATCGAATGCAAACTCACTCTTGGGAACATCGACGCGCCGAATGTAATCAGCGAAGTGCTGGCCGTTGATAAGCGGGTGGTCTTCGGTCTTGCCCGAGGCATAGTGCAGTCGGACAATCATCGACACCGACCCTTCGCGCGAAGCTGGGAATGACCAACCACCCACACCGCTGAGCATATGGATCGCAACAGCCGGAGTCTGGCAAGTCAATTCAACTTGTTTTGGCATGTTTGGCGGTAAGTTACCTTGGCTACCATACAACATGATGGCGTTGGCTACTTTGCTCCCCTGAGGATCGATCAACACGAACGGAACGTCGCGGAATGTCTTGGGACTCCAGTCGCGGAATACAAGTCGTTCTTGCGTGTTGCGTTCCTCAAAAAACATTCCCCGACTTGTCACGGACGTGGCGATACCATCGATCGGGAGTGGAACATACTTGCCTTTCAGGGTCAAGAACTCGAGCAAGTCCGACATTTCCTTGCGGGTCATCTGCCCCTCGAATCCATCAGGCATCAACGATTTGTCCGACGCCTTGAGCTCTTCGATGTCGGCTCGCAGGACCACTTCTTTTTTGCCTTGAGTATTGATCAGTTCCAGAGACGTCTTGCTTTCGCCAGCCAGCATACCAGTCAAAACGAGACCGTCTGCAGTTCGCACGTTGTAGGTTTTGAAGTTCCCCTCCACGCTGCGACTTGGATCCAATACATTCATCAGCAATTCACCCTTAGGGTGGACCGCCATGCCGGTCAGATTCGGTCCGATCGCCACTCCAATCTCACCGTGCACGTGGCAAGCGGCACAGTGTTTCTGATACATGGCCTTGCCGTTGACCGCGTCGCCAGACTCCAGCGTGACTGAATGCCACGCCTCAAGAACTTTTTGTCGGTCGCTGTTCGGAACTCCGCCCGAGGACTTCATCAAGGAGACGGTTCGCGCTCGAATCGATTCGTTCGGATGATCGCGCAGGGCTTGTTTTTGATCGAGTTGCAAATCGCTCAACGAGAATTTTTTGGCATCCACCAAATCGAGCAATTCCAGCGTCGACTGTGGCCGACTCAACAACACCCGGATCGCGTTCTTCTTGAATTCAGGCGTAAGCTGCCGACTACGTTCGATCAGCGTTTCTGCCATCCCGCCTATTTTCGAAGCAC
>JBEBHM010000574.1:0-5756 GCA_040080875.1 Pirellula sp. | reverse complement strand
TGTTTCCCCGATGCAAAGAAAGATGTGTCGCGAGTATTCGCCAATCTTAAGTTGCGAAGCAATTTCGCTGAGTTTAGATAGTTCTTCGTTCATGCTTTTTCGATTAACTGCTGGACCCAACACAAAAGAGCCTATCTCCGATACGAACGATGATCTTGCCGTTGGCCACCGCGACTCCGTAAACGGTTGGGCCTGAGAACATCGCGGCAGCTCTACGTCTCTCTTCGGTCGGTTCGTTGGAACCTGCATTGGCAGGTGGTTTGATGGAATCCGGGTCCCAAAGTTCGTTTTCCGCGAGGACTTTAAACTCGTTGCCAGCGGCCAAGACCGTCGTCATGCCACTTTTGCCAAAGAAATAAACTCGATCGCCCACACCGACCGGCGTCGCCCAACACGATTGCTTAGTTCGTTGCTTGTAATGAAGTTTTCCTGATTCAAGGTCGAGACAATAAACGACCCCAACGTTGTTGATCCAATAGGCGCTGCCGTTGTGTGCGATTGGGGATGCCCAAGATGGGCTTGCTTCTTCGGTTCGCCACAGCGGTGTTGCGCTCCACTGTGTACCCTCGCGTCGAACTTGCATCAGCATGTTCGAACGCTTGGCCATCTCTGAGTTTTCTCCTTCACGACCAGCCGATGCGGCCACAAAGAATCGTCCTTGACCGATGTCGATCGGCGAAGCCCCAGTATTTCCACCGACGTCGGTGAAGGTCCAAACCGACGCACCCGTTTTGGGATCGTAGCCATCGACGGATCCATTCGAACTCACCACGACATGAGATGTTGAGTCAATTTGGATCAGACTGGGCGAGCTCCAGCTGCGTCTTGCGGTTCGCTCCTGTTTCCATCGCGTACTACCGGACGCCTTGTCGATCGCAATCAAATAGCTAGGTCCTTCATCATCCACCAAGACAATCACGCTTTCGTCGGTTTGTGCGAGAGAGCCGCTCAGTCCAAATTTGTTTTGGAATTTTCCGTAGTCGCGGCTGATCGATCTTTGCCATTGTTCTTTACCTGAATGATCCAGCGCCACAATATCGCCGCTCTCAAAGAAGACCACGACGCGGTTCGCATCGACCACAGGTGTCGGCGCCGCGCGACTCACATACAAGCTATTTTCGACTGGGTCGGATGACTTGATCGTGTGCTTCCAAAGCAGCTTGCCATCTGCAAGTGAATAAGCGAGTACGATGCACTGCTCCTTCAAAGGCCCATCGACCGACGAAACAAAGACTATGTCGTTCCAAATCACTGGGCTGGATTGTCCATGCCCGTCGATGGGTGTTTGCCATAGGACTCCCTGTTTGGGAGACCAATGGAGCGCAACGTTTGACTCCGTCGGTTTGGTCGCACCCGCACCAAGAAACCCAGGCCAAACATCGCCCGCAATGGCTGCGAGCAAAATAATCCATATGGTCATGATTAGGTCGTGATTGTAAAAATGCAAAACTCTGAGCGGCCGTCAACGTGCGTTCGCCTCGGTGGTGTGATACTAACACAGAGCGACTCGTCGCGCAAGTCTCGACGTCGATCCTCAGCTACCCATTGACTGCGATTTAGTCCATCGAGCGGGGTCCAAGCCGAGTTTCACTGACCACAACTTGAGATACTCGATATTTAGGTTGTCACGATGCAGTTCGAGCAGCACGTCGATATCGGCCAGATCGATGAGTCGCCCGGATTTGGCCTTGAATAGAAGTAGATCCTCACATTGCAAGACTCGCATCGCCGAACCGGTTCCAGGAAGATCGCAATCCTTAGAATTTTCGATTGCAGCCTTATGGTACTCCGAATTGGATATCAAAAAATCGATTTCAATATCGATGAACGCCTCGTGGACTGGCATCTTCCATTGCGAAACCCGAACGAAACCAAGATCACTTGTGTGACGCTGCTTTGCGGGAACCAGGTTGACTGCGCGCAGCCGGAATTCGAATTGTTCGAGGTCGAAAACGAGAATGGCTAGATCGATGTCACGTGTGCTACGTGGATGCCCCCAATACGAAACAGCCAGTCCACCTGCGATGACCGGCGAAACGCCCCAATCCGCGATGATGTTCAATATTCTCTCAAGCGAATTGAGCAGCAAGTTAGGAGGCATTGTCGTCTCTTCGTTGGGATTGTTCTATTACGGGCTCTTTCCATTTCAAATCTTGATATCGACGGTACCAGTCGCGATAGGCTGCGTAGACATCTCCATCCGGTCCCACTTGCGCCCGCAGCCCAGCCATGAGCATCTCGTTGCTCAGTTCCATTGCCTGGAACCACTTTTCCCATCGCTCGCGCAACTCTTCCGCCGATGGGGTGGCAAGGAACTTGCCATGGGAATTCATGATTGGATCTTTCTCACGTTGGTCGCACCCGAGGGTAAGGTCCCTTTATCATATTGGGTCCGAGGATGGGCCGTGAACTTGGGCGGCAAGTTTTTCACGATGTTCCTTCAGGAATTCGTCAAACCGATTGGCTTCGATGGCGGCGCGTGCGAGGCTCATCAAGCGTTGATAGAAGGTCAGATTGTGAATCGACAACAGAATCGGGCCGAGCATTTCGTTCGCCTGAAACAGATGGCGAATATAAGCGCGGCTGTGTTTGCAGGCGACACATGGACAATCCGTCTCGATGGGTGCACTTTCATGGGCGTGCGACTGGTTTCGCATCCTCAAGGGCCCATTGGATGTAAAGGCAAGTGCGTTGCGTCCATTCCTAGTCGGCATGACGCAATCGAACATATCGATGCCGCGCGCTATTCCCTCGACCAAATCGATCGGAGTTCCAACTCCCATCAAGTACCGAGGCTGATCGTGCGGTAACACGGGGCAAACAACATCCAAGATACGGTACATCTCTGGCGGTGGTTCGCCGACGCTTAACCCTCCCACGGCATACCCGTCGAAGCCTATGTCGATCAACTGCTCCGCGCATCGGATCCTCAAGTTGGGATTCAATCCCCCTTGGACGATTGCAAACAGCGCTTGATCGTTTCGGCTAGTTGCGTTCTTGGATCGAAGGGCCCAGCGGACACTTCGATCACTTGCATCCAGTATGGATTCCTCGGTACTGGGAAGAGCAACGACATGGTCCAACACCATGGCGATGTCGCTGCCAAGTTCCTGTTGGATGCGGATGGAGTCTTCCGGTCGTAGATGGATTGTGGATCCGTCGAGGTGCGATTTGAATGTCGCTCCATCTTCGGTGACTTTGTTCATTGCACCGAGCGAGAAGATTTGGAATCCCCCGCTATCGGTTAAGATCGGCTTGTCCCAGCCCATGAATCGATGTAGGCCGCCCAGACTTGCGATCAATTCGCTTCCGGGGCGCAGGGACAGATGATACGTGTTGCCCAAAAGGATGTCCGCACCTGTCTGGGCAACTTGATCGATCGTCATACCCTTGACGGTCCCTTGGGTTCCGACTGGCATAAAGGCCGGAGTTTCGACCAAACCATGCGGCAATTTCAATCTGCCACGCCGCGCATGAGTGTTCGAATCCGTTCGAATCAAGTGGAACGGAAACCTCTGAGACGATGCCATTTTGCGTCAGACCACCGAATTCAATTCGTAAGTTCGCTCTGTGTTGTCGCCCGCGAGATGGTTCGACTGAGCGATGCTATAGAGTTTTTGTCCGCAGTCGGTCGGATAGTTACCCGTGATGCAAGCTTGGCAAAGGTGCGAGGCGGGTAGGTCAATGGCTTTTGCGATGGACTCGATAGGCAAGTACCTGAGCGAGTCGCAACCGAGCAACTCCGCCATACGCTCCTGGCCGGCGTCGGTGAGTACCCCGTTTTCCAAGAATTTGGGGGCAAACAACTCGCCGATGGTCGACATATCGATGCCGTAAAAACAAGGCGCTATGATGGGCGGGCAGGCAACTCGCACGTGAATCTCTTTCGCCCCGCCCATTTCGCGGATTCGGCTCAGCAAGACCTTCATCGTCGTGGAACGAACGATCGAGTCTTCGACCAGGATCACACGTTTGCCCTCGAGTACTTCGCGGAGAGGCGTATATTTCATCGAGGCTTTGGCTTTGCGAGCGCGACCGCCTTCGATAAACGTACGACCGCTATAGCGATTGCGGATCAAACCCTCACGGCTTGGGATACGCAATCGGAAAGCCATCGCATCTGCAGCAGCCTTGCTGGTGTCAGGAACAGGCACGACAATCGTATCGCTATCCAACCGGATCGTATCCCTGGCGAGCTCAATACGCGCTAATTCTTCGCCAAGCCGAGTGCGAGAAAGATATACGCTTCGATCGTCTAACGTGCTGGCGACGTTGGCAAAATAGATCCATTCAAAGAAGCAATGCGCCGGAGGTTTTACTTCGCAGAATTGCTCGATGCGCATGCCTTCGGGAGTGACCAGCAATGCGCCTCCGGGTGGCACGGATTGGATACTGTTTCGGTCGAATCCCAGATTCAATAGCGCTACGCTTTCGCTTGCGGCTGCAAATAACGAACCTTCCATCGCGTAACAAAGCGGCTTGATGCCGAGCGGATCTCTGGCCAAGAGCATTTCGCCGCGAGCGTTTAACAACGCTAGCGAATAGGCGCCATCAAAACTCCGTGCAGCTGCCGCGAATACATCGATCAAACTGCGGTTCGCTGGGCCAGAAGTCAATTCGCGACCGATTTCGTGCATGATGATTTCGGTATCGGTGTCGCGAGCCAAATGATGTTCGCCTTCGCGCGTCAGTTTTTCCTTTAGTTCTTTGTAATTGGCCAATTGGCCATTAAAACAAAAACTGAACCATTTGTTTTTGTGGATGTGTTGGCGTTCGAAGGGCTGGGCATAGCTACGATCGTCTTGGCCACATGTGGCGTAGCGAACGTGGCCGATGGCGGCACGGCCCGCGTATTGCTCCATGATGGCTTCGCTTTTCCCACGGTGCGACAATCGGAAGACTTCGCTGACCGTACCGATGTCCTTCATGGTATCGAGCAGTAACGAGCGTGTCGGGTTGTAGGTGGTCATTCCAGCGGCGAGTTGACCGCGATTCTGGATATCCTGTAGCATCCTCGGCAACAGCGACGAAATGGACTCGCGTCCTCCGTCGGGACAGAGGGGGCTTTCGTCGCCGATGGGTAGGTGATAGATCGCGGCAACACCGCATTCATGGTGCAGTTCGGCCATAGGTCCAAATATGTCCTGGGTGGCGGTACGGAGAGCATTTCGACGAGTCACTAGGAATGGTATCCGAACTTGCCGCCGAGAGAAACCGCTTTTGTTCAGAGTAAAACGATTGTCTCAATCGTTTCGCGATCGTTTCCCAATTGTTTCGCGATCAATCGGGACAATCCGAAGCCATTGGACAATTGCTCTACCTCTCGATTTTTGAGAAATCTGACTGCGAACGTCGCTTTCTCAAAAAAATCGACATCTCTAGTGCTTTGTCAATTTGATAAACGGGGATCGGAACGCTGGGTGGCACACCCAGAGTCGTCCTAGGTGGCACGCCCAGAGTCGTCGATGGGCGTGGGGACCACCAGAGATTCACCAGGCCCTTCGCAGAGCCTCAGAGCGTGCCACCCCAATTTGCTTACTTGACAAAGCACCAGAGACGGTTGTCAGTTTTCACCAAAGTTGTTAGTTTTGTTGCCTAATCGTTAATCTCGCCTGTGACTTGGGCGACGAACCAAAAAGATTGTCCTCATAGCAGAACGGAACTCAACCATGATGCGTTTGTTAGTATTGCCCTGTTTTTTCGCGATGGTATCGTTGGGATGCGCTGGAGACTCCGGCGGAGACGGCAAAGTGACG
>JBEBHM010000573.1:0-5763 GCA_040080875.1 Pirellula sp. | reverse complement strand
CAGGCAGAGGTACAAGAGGAATTGGAAAAAGCCCTTTTGGAACTCGATGACAAATATCGTTTGGTTTTCGTTTTGCGCGACGTCGAGGGACTTTCCGTGCGGGAAACGGCACAAGCGTTAGAGCTGACAGAATCGACGGTCAAAGTTCGACTCCTAAGGGCTCGATTGGCACTTCGTGAACGCTTGACGAAGAAATTTGGCGATGCCATGCAAGCTATGATTCCCGACCACAAACATTCCTAATTTCTTGTAACCTTTTCCGCTTTCTTGGATCAAAAGCCATACGCAACGTTTGCGAGGAAAACCAATATGACCTGCGAAGAACTTCTGAAGGCCCTAAACGAATACGTAGACGGAGCCCAGTTGACTGAGATCTGCGAGGAATTTTCGCAACATCTTGCCGGTTGCAACCCGTGCCAAGTTGTCGTTGACAATATTCGACAGACGATTTCGCTCTACCGCGATGGTCAACCCTATGAAATGCCCAAGAATTTCGAACAACGATTGCAGCAGAGCTTGAAGTCCAAGTGGGAAGAAAAATTTGGCTCACCGATTAAGCCCGCTGTGAACGGATAAATTTTCACCTTCATGATTTTAGATTGAGCAAAGGATGATTGTTCACCGACAAGCAAAGCAGCTTCGACAGGATGTCGTGTGGGTTGTAATTGCATCCACTTGCAGATTAATCAATCGACCGTTTGCAAATCACCGCATTTGTAAATTTGAGCCTGAGGCGTTAGCCGATTTCTCGTGCGTTGCTCGGCTAGCGCCGCTAGCGCCTCAGGCTCATCTGGTAGGCATCATCCTGCTGTTCGCCTTAGCACCTTGCTTTGCAGCATTCGGTCAAACACCTGCCACAAGCGAACCCGCCAATGGGAAGCTCGCAAGCGTCATTCAGCTTGGTGAGGCAATCGTTAAGGGCACGACGACGCATTCTCTTTCCAAGGCCTATGTAGGAAATGCCCTGAATTGTACGAGTTGCCACCTGGACAACGGTAGGCATCCACTCGCGGGAACTTTTTTGGGAACAGCCACTGCTTATCCCGCGTGGTCACCTCGCGAAGAGCGTGTCATCACACTTGAAGACCGAGTTCTCAATTGTTTCATGCGGAGTTGTAACGGTACGCGACCTCCACTGGGCAGCGAAGTTTCCGTCGCGGTGACGGCCTATATCACTTCGCTGTCGCAAGACATGCCCATTCAGATGAATCCAAAGCGTCCAATCGGTCCGGGAGCTGTAAAACAACTTTCCGTCAAAGCTGATCAAGCGGACGTCAAGCGAGGTGCATCTTTGTACGCTGCTCGCTGTGCCGAATGTCATCAAAAGGACGGACAAGGCGACAAAGACAATCCGCCAGTTTGGGGCGACCGGTCTTATAACGATGGCGCTGGTCTGTCCTCGGTGGACAATCTCGCGGCTTGGTTGAAAGTCGCCATGCCACTCGATGAAACAGATCTAACCGATGAACAAGCCATTGATGTTGCGGCCTATGTCAACTCGCAAAAACGGCCCCACTTTGATTTGAGTCAGCATTTACCAGTCAAGGAAAGACTCGGCGAATACAACGCGTCGACAGCAAAATGAATAGATATTTTTTACCAATTAGAAAACGGAGTTTAGGAATGATGGATCGATCGAAATCGCTTTTGTTTGCCAGTGTCGCAGCTATGCTTTTTATGATGCCCCAAACTGTCTACGGCAAGGATTCCGAAGCATTGGAATTCACCAAAGACTCGCTGGATACAGTGAAGAAGAACGTCAGGAAAGGTGACGCGATCCTAGTAGATGTCCGCGACCATGTTGAATGGAACGCCGGACACGTCCGAGATGCAATTCATCTTCCTTGGCGCGACTTGCAGGGGAAAAAAGTAGATGAGATGCTTGAAAAGCTTCCCAAAGACAAAATCATCTATACCTATTGTGCTGTTGGCTACCGTTCGTCCCGCGCTGGCAAGATCATTGCGAAGCAAAAGTTTGACGTGCGACCTTTAAAGCCCGGCTTTGAAGAGCTGGTCAAAGCAGGTTTCGAGGCCGAGAAAAAATAAGGTTGAAATGCGATGTTGAACGACCTCTATCCAATCAACGATTTTACACCGCGGATGAAGGCTCCGCTTGTAACCTTTCTTCGACTGGAGGATCAGACACATTAGTTCGAAATGACCTTTCAATGAGAATGGGTGCCAAGATGTGTCGATTTAAGTGGTTTACAGTCAAAGTCAAACGTATTGTTTCGGCAACTATGGGAATGATCATCGTTTTCGCGTTGCTGTCCGCATTAACGCCTCAGTTTGCTTGTGCGCAGTCAAACGGGCGAGGAAAGGGCAATTCCTTCCAGCAGCGTGGAAAGGGTGCGCAAGCCTCCGAAAATCAAGGTAATCGCCAATCGGGTGCCCGAGGAAACAATTCCATTGGAGGCACATTAATGCCAGCCCAAGTTGAGCAGTTGGTTCGCATGCGTGAGGAAGAGAAATTGGCACACGATGTTTATGTGACGCTCGCTCAGACTTCTGGCTTGCAGACCTTCAACAATATTGCAAATGCCGAATCGCAACACATGCGAGCAGTTGAACAACTCGTTTCACGCTATTCACCAGCGATCGCAGGTCCACAATTACCCGTTGGGAGTTTTTCAAGTCCGCAGTTCCAAGCTCTCTACAAATCACTGGTTGCATCGGGCAGCACTTCGCCCATCGCCGCTGCAATGGTAGGCGCGAAGATCGAGGAAATGGATATCAAGGATCTCCAGACGATGTTGTCACAGAATCTTCCACAAGACATTTCAAGGGTTCTCGAGCACCTACAAAAAGCGTCCGGGAACCACCTTCGAGCGTTCACCATGGAATTGAAACGGTTGGGAGGGGCATATGCTCCTGAATTCCTAAGTCCCCAGGAGTACAACAACATCATCAATTCGGACAACGAACGAGGACAAGGAATGGGACAAGGAATGGGACAAGGGAATCAGAAAGGTATTCACCAGGGTGGTGGCCCATCAAACTCGAACGATCACCCAATGGCCCCTCAATCACAAAAAGGCAATGGCAGACGAGGTGCAGGGCGCAAATAGGAGCACCCGACTCAAGCGGAATTCTCGCAATCCGCTCTGCAACATGTAACCTTTCTCCAGGTCGCGGATCAATCCTATAGGAATGTTTCCTGATTGTTGTAGCTTGCCTTACAAGCTTGACTTCTCAATCGTCCTTTCAGTTAATCCTCTTACAAGGGACTCAAATCATGGCATGTGACATAAATGGCTCCGGTTGCAAGGTTTGCCCAGGGATGTGGATCGCTGGCCTCTTGTTTCTGGTCATGACGCTTCAAAGCATATTCTTCCGAGCGCCAACACCACCCAACGCTTCGTCCGCGAATTCAACAAGTCAAATCCAACAGACTAAAGGCACTTCCGACACACCAGAATAGGATTGCTCATCATTTTCCTGTCAGTTTACTTGAGCCTGAGGCGCTAGCCGATTTTGTAAATCGTATGACCTCGGCTAGCGCGCTAGCGCCTCAGGCTCACAATTGTGGACTGTGCCAAATCAAACCAAATCATTAATCAAATCCATCATTTCCCCATGGAGTATTCAAAATGAGTCGTGCAAAACAAGTTTCACTAGCTACGTTCGAAAGCGAAGTGCTAGAATCTGCGGTGCCAGTTGTGGTTGATTTTTATGCCGACTGGTGTGCACCGTGTCGGATGCTTGGTCCTGTATTGGATCGAGTTTCGACCGTATTCGATGGCCGGGCCAAGATTGTGAAGGTCAATATCGACCAAGAACCAGCGCTTGCCCAGCATTTCAACGTTGCATCGATACCAACACTTACGTTTATACTTCGAGGCGAGGTTGTTGCTCAATCGGCAGGTATGCCTTCCGAAACGGAATTGAGTGCAGTGGTGCAACAAATGGTGGATCTGAACTGAGAAATCAAACATGATGCAACTTTGGAGGAATGGTATACGAAGCATGAGTGTGTGACTCGCAATGCTCGCTGGCGATACGAATCTGCCATTGGCGACATTAGACCGGTTCACTAAGCAAATCGCTATCGCGTTCTATTGCGACGAACCGATCTTGAGTATGCGATCGTTGTAACTATCGGTGATGTACAACTCGCCAGTTTTCGGATGAATGCTGACGCCATGTGGCCGAGCAAGTTGGCACTGCAGCGGATCTCCCCCCAATCCGTCACGCCCAGACTTGCCCGTTCCGGCAATTCTGGTGATCGTGCCATCCTTTGGATCGTATCGAAGGACAATATGGTTCTCTGCGTCGGCGATGACAACTCGATCTTGTTGGTCAACGCACATATGTTTGGGTCCGTTCATCGCGGCGTCTAGCCCAGAACCACGTATCTCGCTTAGCCCCTTTTTTCCGCTCGCGTTGACCACCGTCTTGATCGTTCCGTCCGGACTCACGACTCGCAGCGCATGCCCTCCTCGTTCCAAGATATAAACTTTTCCTCGACTATCCACAGCGACGGCTCTCGGATCCACGAGCGGCGTCTCCTTGGCTATGGATCCATCCGGCGGGACTCCCTTTTTCCCATTTCCAGCAACGATCGAGGACATGCCAGATCCGAGATTGAGCGCACGAATAAAGTTAAGGTCCGCGACATACAGCGCCTTTTTTTGTGGATCGAGAGAAATGCAATAGGGGCCAGAACTTTTGGCTTTTTCGATCGGAACGCTGTAGCTGGCAAGGCTTCGAACCTGGTGCGTTTTGGGATGCACCTCGCGAATTCGACCATTCCATGTGTCCGCAATTAACACCGTCCCATCGGCAGCAATCGCCAAATTATGCGGACCATTGAACCGCGATTCAGGTCCCGGCTCATTCTCGGACTGGATCGTGAGAGGTTGCGATCCTACGGCTCGATACATCTTGCCAGCAACGTGAGTCAGTACACCTTGATGGTCCATTTTCAACAGCCGATTGCCAGAGGCCATCTCGATGATCCAGAGATTGCCAACCGCGTCAAACTCAGCCCCAAAGGGCTCGTAAAGTCGAGCGCTGATCGCGGGAATGTCGACGGCTTGGCGCTCACCACCTGCGACCAAGACAATCTTGTCCGATGCCATCGCGCGATAGTTCGAAAGCGCAGATGTCAAGAATAGAAAAGCTACAAAGAATCGGGAGGACATACGTTGAGTTCGCTTGGATTCGTGGGGCAAAGCAACAGGATCAAGAATCATTTTCGCCTTAAGACTCGCACGCGGTGCGATTCGCTGTCGCCAATGAATACCGATCCGTCACTGTCGACAAAAATACCATGCAAGCGAGCTAGTTGGCATTGGAGAGGATTGCCGACAGGGCCATCGCCCTTTTCTCCTGTCCCAGCAATCAAAAGCAGTTTGCCGGTGGCCACCTCGACCATCCGCACGCTATGGCTCTCGGTGTCTGCCAACCAAACGTTTCCAGAAGCATCCAGGGCGATTCCTTTTGGCCCCTTAAGGTTCGCTAGTTTGGCAGGCCCACCATTCCCCTCGAATCCGCTCTTGCCGGTTCCAGCGATGTGGTGAATCGTTTTCGATTGCATGTCGATCTTAAAGACTTGGTTCCCCTCGCGTGTCGCGAGCCAAAGATTTCCAACTTTGTCGAAATCGAGCGAACGGGGACCCTTGAGAGGTGTACCCGCCAGCGGGGCACCGTCAGGCGTCGCGCCAGGTTTTCCGGTCCCGGCGATGGTCGAGATCAACATGTTGTTCATGTCGATTCGACGCAACACATGGTTTCCGATGTCGCAAACGTAGAGATCTCCGT
>JBEBHM010000572.1:0-5767 GCA_040080875.1 Pirellula sp. | reverse complement strand
ACTTCATGGGCTTGTGCTCGTTCTCTGTGAACGGACAGGAATCGTTCCAAAGGTACGAGTTAGTGGTTCCCACCATGGGCACCAAGCTTGAACTGGTGGTCTACGCAACTTCACGGACACACGCCAAATCGGCCATCGACGCAGGCTTGGCTGAGATAGAACGCCTTTCGCCTATCTTAAGCAACTACGAGGCCCAAAGTGAGATTTCCGTCCTTTGCGACAAAGCCTACGGCGCCCCTGTGGCCGTCAGCAACGATCTTGGAAGTGTGCTTTGGCATGCCCATCGTTGGTACCGATTGAGCCAGGGTAGTTTTGACATCACGGTGGGGCCGCTTACGAGACTTTGGCGTACGGCTCGCAAGCAAAAAATGCTGCCAAATTCTTCCGATGTGGCGATCGCCAAAGAACAGTGTGGCTGGAATCGCCTCAAGCTCAACGCAGGCTCCGAACCAACCGAGGTTCGAGATGCGATTACTTCGGTGCAACTACTTGTTCCTAATATGCGGTTGGACGTTTCGGGAATTGCGACCGGGTACATCATCGACCGAGCGTTCGAAAAAATTGTGGCCAGCGGAATCGATTCACTACTCATCAATATTGGAGGAGACATTCGAGTTGGCAAAGCTCCGCCGGGCAAGCCCGGTTGGAAGATCGATGTCGCCGGACTGGGGGCCGGGACGGAGCCACTGATGACCCTTTCGATTGCGAATCAGGCTGTGACTTCCTCGGGCGATGTCCACCAATTCGTTGAGATCGCTGGTCGTCGATATAGTCACTTCATTGATCCCGCGACCGGATCGCCGATCGAGCGCCGTCAATGCGTTACGGCCTTTGCCGCGACGACGATCGATGCGGATGCGGGAGCAACCGCGTTGGCAGTCTTGGGGCTGGATCGTTCATCTGAAATATTCGAGTCCACGCCGCTTTCGCGAGCCATCTTGGTCGAATCCAACGATGTGCATCAAACCGGCCCGCGCCTGCGAGACTTGGTGCGCGACTAATTTTCGACCAGTACGATTCCATTTGAATTTGCCTAAGTAATCCATTGAGCCTGAGGGCGCTAGCCGAGCTAGACCTCCGGAAATCGGCTGGGGCCTTAGGCTCAGTAAGCTCCCAACTTATTTCAATCGTAAAGGTCGCTAATTTTTGTTCTTTTCTTCTTTGCCGATCAGCAGAATCGTGGGTGAGTCCACTCGCTCTTCTTCGGTTTCGTTTCTTGATTCAAGGACGCGCCGAGTGGATAAGGAATCCGGTGGAGGGACTCTTGGTCCCAGGGTGAATTCGGGGATCGGTTCCTCCGAAGCCTGTTTTGCTACTAACGCGGGGTTGTTGGATAGGTTGGTCGTCAAAGCACCGCCTCGTTTTGCTACCGATTGGGTCGTGCTAACAAATTGGTCGCGCACCTTGGGATCGATGTTGTTCAATCGTTTGGCTAACTGCAACATTCCGTACGGATTCTGTTCGGCCGTTCTGGAGATCTGCGAGAAAAACGAAGCGCACTCCGAGAAGTTGTAATCCGCCGTTTTCCCAACCAGAGGCCCGAGAGTTTTGACGACCAAGTCGGCTCCGACGTTTTCCAATTTCATGAATATGTCCATCGAGGTCGTCATGCCTTGTTTGTTGCCAACCAGAGGCGATGGACGATTGTGAAGCACGACGACGCATCGCCCCGTCAGCTCGCGAGGCCACAGGTTTCCTTGATAGGATCCGTTGGCAAAATAAATGTGCATCGAGTCGTTGCCAAAGACTAAGTCCATGTTGCTGCTGGTGCCGGCTCCATCGTTGCCTCGGAGTTGAAACGGCCCGGTGCGTTTCAACGAAACCTTAGTGACCCCCATAACATCCCAGATGTTGACGATGACTTCCGGGTGTCGAACGAGAAACGCGAACATCTCTTGGTCACAATCGACCACTTCGCTCGGCATGCGACGGAAATAGCTAGCGTTCTCGGTGACCGAACGCAATCTGGACGTCGCTTCAGGTGTTAGCTGCTGAAAGGGGATTCGTTGTATGGCAGCTTCTCTCGCTTCGCGCGAAGAAGAGCCGTCATTGGACTGATTGGAACGCTGCGATCCAGATGGGTAGAGTGCCGCAGGCGACTGGGCGAATCCATTTCCGCTCCAAAGGGGCACGGTACTCATGATGGCAGCCGCAAAAACTCCAAGATGTCCAGCGGGTTTTGGCATCCTGGGAATTTGGAAGCTGGTTTTTCGCATGGACTGCTCGACCTCACGAGTAACAATTCGGCACATCCTCGTTTGTCGGCAATCCTTGCACAAAAAGAATAGTAGATCCGGTGAAATTGGATTCTCCACGGACGGAACGAAGCTATTGCATGCAATCTCCGTTGGGTTTTTGGAGTACAATCTTGAACTCGAATGTTATGTTTTTCCCATCGCGACGCCTCCGCGTTTGCTGCGATATGATCCCGAATCACCGAAATAGGAATTCATGAGTCCCAGCTTGGTACCAGACCAGATTGTCGACGAGCAAGATCTGGAGCAAGCGAGCATGCTTCGAAGCAAATTTGAGCAAATCCGACATAGTATCGGCCAAACGATCGTAGGCCAGAGCAGTACAATTGAGCAACTATTGATCGCTGTTCTTTCGGGCGGTCACTGCTTGTTGGAAGGCGTTCCAGGTTTAGCCAAGACGCTCATGGTTCGGACCTTGGCGCAAGCTATGGACTTGCAATTTCATCGCATCCAATTCACGCCTGACCTTATGCCGGCAGACATAACTGGGACCGACATCATTCAGCAGTTGGACAATGGTGCCCGCCAATGGATGTTTGCCAAGGGACCTGTCTTCACACAAATCCTGCTTGCCGACGAAATCAATCGAACACCTCCAAAAACTCAGGCCGCCCTTTTGGAGGCCATGCAGGAACACTGCGTCACAGTCGGGGGCAAGTCGTATCCGTTGGCGGAACCGTTCTTTGTTTTGGCAACTCAGAACCCGATCGAACAGGAGGGTACTTATCCGCTCCCAGAAGCACAAAGAGACCGATTTCTTTTTCAAACCATCGTGGACTACCCGACGCGTGATCAAGAATCTGAGATCATCGACCGCACCACTGGGACCCATTCGTCCAACGTCACTCCCGTAGTTACCGGGCCAGAGATCTTGGGTTTTCAAAGGGTCGTACGCATTGTGCCGCTGCCGGAACATGTAAAGCAATTCGTATTGAATTTGGTACGAGGGTTGCGTCCTAAAGATGGTGAGTCTCCGAAATGGACCAAGGAATGGGTTCAATGGGGACCTGGGCCGAGGGCCTGTCAGCAGCTTGTGGTGGCCGCCAAAGCTAGGGCACTATTGCATGGTCGGCTACACGTGTCGAGCGAGGATGTAGAGGCCCTGGCCGCTCCGGTACTTCGCCATCGCATCGTACCTACGTTTGGAGCTCAAGCCGATGGGATCGACTCCGATGCCATCATCTCTAGGCTCTTGCAAGAACAGTTTCGGCGAAAGAAGTGAACGCTCCATTCCTACGATGGTTGTCGCCGGGAGACCAGTCTCGCATCTCTCGTTTGCAGTTGTTTGCAAAAGGCGTGGTGGAGGGAATGAGCGGAGGCTCGCATCGTTCCAAACATATCGGTGCGAGCATTGAATTTAAGGAACATCGCCCTTACCTCGCGGGCGATGAGACTCGCAATATCGACTGGAAGTTGTTTGGCAAGACGGACCGACTCTACGTTCGGCAATACGAAGACGAAACCAATCTGCGATGCACCATTTCCGTGGATCAAAGCGGCTCGATGAAATATTGCGGGACTCGATCCCAAGGAATATCCAAACATGAGTACGCGGTTAGATTGGCAGCTTGCTTTGCATACCTATTAGTCAACCAACACGATGCCGTCGGACTCGCGTTGTTCGATTCTAAAGTTCGCAGTTTTTTGCCACCACGAAATCAGCCCAATCATTTGCGCCTGGTTTTCGAGTCGCTTGCAAAATCGCTACCTGCGGGAGAGTCGGATTTGAGCGAGGCTCTGCAAGGGTTGTTACCCCATTGTCGAAGGCGAGGCCTAGTCATCGTGATATCTGACTGTTTCGGCGACGTTGGCAGAGTCATCAAGTCGCTGGCAGCGCTCAGGAGCAATCATCAAGAAGTCGTGGTCTTTCAAGTGTTGGACGACGATGAACTTGACTTTCCTTTCTACACCAAGACGTTGTTTCGGTCGCTCGAAATCGGCAGCCAAGAAACCATCGTCGACCCGATTCCATTTCGGAAGGAATACTTAGCAAACCTGGAGCGTTGCCAACAGGAACTTCGACGTGGGTGCGTTGAAAAACGAGTCGATTTGATCACGATCGCGACATCGGAACCTTGCGCTGACGTGGTTGCTCGTTACCTTGCCCGGCGGAGAGAGTCGCCATGATTTTTCTCAATGGGCTAATGGCCATCGGCGGGCTTGCGTTTGCGTTGCCTCTTGCAATTCATTTGCTCTATCGATCTCGCTACGTGACCCTGGAATGGGGAGCCATGCATCTCCTAGCGAATAGCAGACTCACGAATACTCGGAGCATTCAATGGCATCAATTGCTGCTCCTGTTGTTGCGGTGCTTGTTGCCCATCCTATTGGCCTTGACCATGTCGAGGCCGCTGATCGAGTCATGGCGAAATGTCGATGGTCGGTCCGCGATGTCTGTTGCCATCGTATTGGACGATTCGCTCTCAATGTTCGCAAGACAGCCCGCGGACACTCGACGCGACGACAACGTGCAGAGTGTCACGAGATTCTCACATGCCTGCGCTGCAGCAGCCAGCATTCTTGATGCATTGCCATCGGGCAGCGATGCTGCGGTCGTCTTGGCTGGTGCAAAGCCACTGACCTTGGACAGTCACCTACCAAACGAACTTTCGACGCGGTTGAAACAGCTTTCACAGCGTGACGTGCCGGCCGGTAATCTGCAGATTCGCGATGCGCTCGATGCCGCAGAGCGTTGGTTGTCAAGCAGTTCCATTGCGAAACGACTTCTGATCATCGTTACCGATGCACAAGAGTTCGACTGGTCGGAAATGGTAACGTCAAAATCGCTTCGCTTCAGCCATCAAGCTGTTCGCCACGAGACTGCATTTCTGAACATCGGTCCCTCCGAGTCGTCGAGTGCCATGAACACCTTCATTGATTCGATATCGGTCAGCCCAAGTCTGATAGGAGTTGGGGACGAAGTGGCTATCCATGTTTCTTTGGAGACACATGGCAATTGGGTTCCCAGTTCGGCTGCTCATCAGATCGCTACGTTCGTAGACGATGTCGAGATCGATCGTCGAGACATCCAGTCAGCCAATCGGCATTCTTTTGAAGTCCCTTGGAGCCCACGGACTTTGGGGTGTCATGTGATCCGGGTGGAGTCCTTGCAAGAGGACGAACTGTTGACGGACAATCGATTGTCGTTGCCGGTGATTGTTCGACAGCCAGTCAGAGTATTGTTGGTCAATGGCAAAGAGAACAATGTCTCGAATCTCGGTGAATCGGGTTTTTTGAGATTGGCCCTGACTCCATTTTCAGGTTCACCCCAAGAACACCGCACCGTGTTCGCGGTGAAGACGATCACTCTTTCCGAACTTGATGAAGACGTAATTCGTGGATTCAAGACGATCTTTCTTTGCAATGTCGCGGAATTGACGGCCAATCAACAATCATGGCTCAACAAGTACACGTCCGCGGGAAATGGATTGGTGGTGCTCCTAGGCGACCAGGTCCAAGTCGATCGGTATCGCACATGGCCAATCGCAAGTCAGGGCGGCATTCGCATTGTT
>JBEBHM010000571.1:0-5778 GCA_040080875.1 Pirellula sp. | reverse complement strand
TCTCTCCATCCAGAGCACGACTCCCTTCGGGAAAAACAATGAGCGAGTAGACACCTCCGATTTCGCGCAGCATCAACTCCACCGGGCTTTGGTGCACTTTGATCTGCTTTCGATCGATCAAGATGGCATTAAACGATTTGGCCAAGAATCGTCTAAACCGGGATCCCCCCCAATAATCTTGGGCGGCGACCGGTCGAGTCAGTTGACGGAGCTCTTTGGGTAAGCAAGACCATAAAACAACCGCGTCAAGGTGACTTGTGTGATTGGCAAAATAGACGCGTTGGCAAGTATCCGGCTGCGAACCCATCCATCGCACAGTGAAGCCGCTGACCAGTTTTGCTAGGAAAGCTAGCGTATTTCCGGTTGCCTTGCAAAGTGGTGTTTGTGGCTCACGTTGGAAATCAGACATCTCCGAACCGCTAGAAAGGTCGGAGCGAGAAGTAGGAATTGCAGCCAAGTGATCTGGTTTCCTTGAAACGAGGCGAACATCATCAATGCCACAATGTTTGCTCAATTGCAGAAAAATACAAGTGTTTGTTCGATAATTCCTAAGTCTCCCAAACTACCTTGCGGTCGCGGCCTCGAGTGTCCTAAACTCCCAATTCATTTGAAACCGGAAAACCCTTCAAGTCGAACATGCAACTAACCATGGAAAACTGCCCGAAAAAACCTCGCGAGCTACGAAGTCTCGTTCCGGTGATTTTGGTGATATTGTTATTTTCCATCGGTTGCATTCGAAGACGCATGACGGTTCGGACAAATCCACCGGGCGCTATGGTTTATGTGGACAAAAACCCGGTAGGGCTCTCGCCGGTCTCGGCCAACTTTACTTACTACGGAACTCGCAACGTCGAGATCACTCGCGATGGATATCGCACCGAACGATTCCTCCGCAAGTTTGATCCGCCTTGGTATGAAATACCTCCATTGGATTTTTTCTCGGAATCGCTTTGGCCTTTCGAACAACGAGACGAACGGATCATTGACGTCCAGTTAACTCCAGAACCCATCGTCCCCAAGCAAGCCCTTATCGCCAGTGGTGAGCAATTGAGGCTTCAGGCGAGCCAAGGAGTGGCGGTTACGCCACCGCCCACCATTGCACCGAGCATGCCGATCGTGACGCTACCTGTTCAGCAATTTCCGCCCAACGTCGTGCCCATCAATCCGAATTGAAGACTTGAAAACGAAACACCGGACTATGCTTGCCGAAACGCAAGCGCGTCAGTCCTTATTTTTCGGGTTGAAAGTAGTGGATCTTGTTTAAGATCCCTGCGATCTGGGAGGTTTGACAACTTTCCCTACCCTAATTGTTAGCCTTGAAGACGCACTAGTCGCTTATGTTTTCCAAGACGCGAGTCGCGGCGTCGATCGTTGCATCGATGTCTTCTGGTCGATGAGCACTGGAAACGAACAGCGCTTCGAATTGACTACATGGCATATAGACACCACGGTCGATGAGCCCCCAAAAATAACGCCCGAAACGCTTTCGATCCGAGCGATTAGCACTTGGCCAATCCGTTACAGGTTTGTCATTGAAGAATAAGGTAAGCATGCTCCCGACTCGCTGAACCTGGGCCGCTATTCCAGCCGAACGGGCTGCATGCAATAGTCCTTCCGCGAGTCTAGCCGATTGTTTTTCCAAGTAGTCGTAGGGCGGCTCGTCGCGGAGAATCTCCAGCGTTGCAATACCAGCTGCCGTTGCGATGGGGTTGCCCGAGAGCGTGCCGGCTTGATAGATTTTTCCTGCAGGCATGACGTTGTCCATGATGGCGGCTTTGCCTCCGTAGGCTGCTAGCGGCATGCCGCCTCCAACGATCTTGCCCAAAGTGGTCATGTCAGGATCGATTCCGAATAGACGCTGCGCTCCGCCGAACGCGACCCGAAAGCCTGTCATCACTTCGTCGAAGATCAACACGGCTCCATGTTGCGACGTTTCCTCGCGAAGAGCCTTTCGAAATGCCTCGGTGGGAATCACCGTTCCCATATTGCCAACAATCGGTTCGACGATCACGGCCGCAATCTCGGATGGATTGAAACGAAACGCATTTGCTAAACCAATCGCGTCGTTGTATTCCAGAACGATCGTGTCATTCGAAGTGCCCCTGGTCACACCCGGTGAATCTGGAACACCCAGTGTAGCGGCGGCGGAGCCAGCAGCTACCAACAACGAATCGGCATGTCCGTGGTAGCAGCCTGAGAACTTGACGATCTTGTCGCGACCTGTCACTCCCCTCGCAACGCGCAGAGCGCTCATAGTGGCTTCGGTACCGCTGCTGACGAGACGTACACGTTCGATACTTGGGACAGCCGAAATAATCAACTCGGCAAGGTGGGATTCGTTTTCGGTAGGTGCGCCAAACGAAGTACCTTTTGCCACCGCCCGTTGAATCGCTTCGATTACTTTCGGATGAGCATGGCCCAATATCATTGGCCCCCATGAACCGATGTAGTCTAAGTATCGATTCTTATCGAGGTCGAACAGGAATTGGCCAGATGCGCTGGCAATGAAGATAGGTTCACCCCCTACCGCCCCAAAAGCGCGAGCTGGCGAATTAACTCCGCCTGGGATTAATTTTTTGGCCCTGGCGAATGCGCTCTGGCTCTGCGAGCGAACCCTTGGTGTGGAAGTCATATTCACCAACCCATGACCATGTTGGATTCAATAATACGGCGAGCTTTTTCAAGATCCGAGCCGGTTTCTGACATATAGAGTCGGATCGCTTGAAGCTTGTCCCCGGAGGACTTGGAAAGGCAATCTCGCGCGATGGAACAAATGTCTAAGCTGCGCCCCGTTGCTCCGAGGGCAGTCTTGGAGATCACCCAAGAATCGCGGGGACGGCGGGTGACTCGGATTATTTGATCCGACGGATAGGCATCGTTCAAAACGTCGCGAGCGGCCGGTTCGTCTTTCGCCCAGGTGATAAATATGTGAGAATCGGTTTCAATCTCGAATAATGGCATTGGACGAGTCCCAATGTGGATGTTGCGTGCGAAGATTTTTCGGAGATCGTATCAGGCGACGCCGAATTGGGAAAGGATGACGTTCGAGTCCAAAGCAGAAAGATCATGCGAAATTACCTTACGTTTTTCATCCTCCTGGCCACTTGCGGTGTAGTTCTTGGCCCAATCGCAGTGGAACTCGTGGGCCCAAAATCTAAAGCCAGATGGCTATTGGCGCAAGCCGCTAACGACTACGAAAGCGGCGCAACGGAAGCTTCGCAAGAGAACCTCGACCGAGCGGCATCCATTTCGCCAGAGATTGTCATCGACCCTGAGTTTTGGAAACTCCGATTCGAATTGGTCTTTGCAAAAAACCGTCCGCACGAGGAAATGGTGTCGCGGCTGTATGAGGACGCCAAAAACATGATTCCAACGCTACCTCCCAAGTCCAGGTCCGCTGTTGCGGAATCCGTTGCGGCGAGATTCAAGCACCACAAACGGCTCGAAATCGCGATTGGCGTTCTTGAAGCCTGCTTGCCTCCAATCGAGTTGCGGTCCCCACTCGAAAACAACGACATCGCGTATTTTCGCGCGTTGGCCAAAACAGACTTGCACATCGCCTTGAAAGAAATCGATACCGCAATCCAATCCTCTCGCAGCCCCGAAGTGCTCGACACCAAGGCGTGGATATTGCATCGACTCGGTCGGAACAATCATGCCATCGACTGGGCGAATGAAAGTATTCGACGAACTTACGATCAATTGAAGCTGGCCGCACGTGACGCCAAATGGCAGGAAATCGTCGAACTGTTGGAGTCCAACGGTCATGAATCTACGAAAAAGAGCGATGGTTCAGCTATCGACACCAAAAGTACTCCTCCCGAAAAGGATTCGCCTAACAACCCATCAACCGCCGATTCTAAAAACAATCTTAACGTCGAAATCCAACTAGGTAACCCGCTCGATCAAATCAAGGCTAAGTACCCCACGATCGATGCAACACGGATCGGTGCCATAGCAAGGAATCTGGCAGTCATGAGGTTCCATCGTGCTTGTATTCTGGACGAACTCGACCGAGTCGATGAATCCGAACTTGACTATGTATGGCTGGACAAATTCGGATTCTCAAAGACCCACGAATTGGATTGACCCAGCCGCAAGAACGCAGGGCTGCCCCGAGGCGAGTTTTCTTAGAGCTCACAACGAAGTGTTGTTTTTTTGCGGATTTATTTGCAAATCCGTTTACAATGGCATCCATTCCGAGGGCACCGCTTTGGTGACTCGTGACTAATTATTTTTATTGTTGTTTGTTCGTTCACACGAAGAAAGATGTATTCAGGAAGCATGATCAAAAGCAATTATGTTTGGAATTGGATGGTTGCGGCCATCCTATTGGCCGTTCCAGCGGCGAATTGCCATGGGCACATTATTGAGCGACACGTCACTTTGAGTGGCCCCTCCGGGGCGACGGGGAGCGGAATCGTCGTGCTCGACCTGGACGTCATCACGATGAACGTCCAACTTACATTCAATGGGCTCACCGGATTAACCACTTCGTCACAGCTATTCGCTATTCCCAAGCTCAATCAGGCGGCGATTGCTGCGGTGCCATTTGTGTCGTTTCCTCTCAACGCAAACAGCGGTTCCTATAATCGCACATTCGATTTGACCCAATCCTCCTCGTATTCGCCCGCTTTCATGACGGCAGCTGACCGGGGCCAAGGATTTGTAATATCCGATAGTTTGCAGGCGGTGATCGATGGCGCCGAGGGACAGACTGCGTTTATTCGCATCAATACGACGACATTTCCAAACGGTGAATTGAGCGGATTCTTGACCGCAGTCCCTGAGCCATCCAGCATCCAAATGATCGCGTTGTTGTTCGCGTTGGTTTGCACATTTTGCGTTGGGCGAAAGCTCTTCGCCACGCAGAGATCCGTCTTTCGCACGGCGATTGAAATTTTGCGATGACCAACTTGTGCTTGTCAATTGGATAAACGGGGATCGGAACGTTGCGTGGCGTGCCCAGAGTCTTCTATGGGCGTAGGCACCATTTGAGATTGACCACGCCCTTCGCAAACCCTCAGAGCGTGCCACCCCACCAAAGCATTAGGTCTATTTTTCCGAGTCGGACTATCCCGCGTCTCGGAGATACGCGTCCACATTGAGGCACCGCGTCTCGGAGATACGCGGCCACATTGAGGTCCCGCGTCTCGGAGATGCGCGGCCACATTGAGGTCCCGCGTCTCGGAGATGCGCGGCTACGATTTATCGCCCAGCGGTTCTCGCTTCGGGTTCGCTCTCCATCGGGAGCGATGAGAAGAACGCTGCTTCATCGATGCCATCGCCGTCGAAATCACCAACCACCACTTGGCCGGCTTCACCCTCGATGCCAAAGACCCGATCGGTAGCATCCCAGGATCCATTTCCGTTGCTATCGACGATCAAATTCCTACCTCGAACCACTGCGATCTCATCCAAACCATCACCATTAAAATCGCCGACGACAGCGATGTCACCAGGTTCGCCGAAATCAAAGAACGCGTCCTCGTCAGCCGCAAATCGACCATCTCCGTTGACGTCGATTCGCCATTTGCCATTGCTGTAGATACCTAGGGTCGAAACACCATCGCCATTGAAATCACCTGCGACGGGTTGATCAGCGTCCGAGCCAAAACGGAAAACGTGATCGATGGCGTCCGACCGCGGCTCGCCGGCAATGCTGCGCTGCATCAGCCTTTCGCGATCCAACTTGTCGCGTGGTGGCAGGTTTTTAGGCGTCGAAATACGTCGATTCTCGGGATCTGGAAGTCCAGGTTCGGCTTCCACGGCGTGGTC
>JBEBHM010000570.1:0-5788 GCA_040080875.1 Pirellula sp. | reverse complement strand
GATTAAGAAATCCGCCCCAACTCACATAGGGTGGATCGTATGTAATTTGCCGATTGTCGCTTTCAAATCTTCCATTGCTTGGGTCGGGCACAAACGACGCCGCAGAAATTCCGCTATTGGTCCATTCTGAATTGGTTCCATAGGTAACCAGGGAGATATCGATTACTTTCGACACAGTGCCTGTGTAGCGGTAGACTGTACCGGTCGATGAACTTGGTGGATGACGCACCAAAGTCACATTGGGGACCACGGAAATGACAGCATCTTCTTTTCGAACGTAATCTAACGTGTAAGGCTTGTTCACCGCATAGCTTGGTATGCCTGCACCAGGGGCTTCGCGAGTTTCTGATATCAGTAGCGGTCTCGGTTGACCGCGAGGTTCGATTTTCGGCTCTCCGATGGCAGTCGAATCCGCTACGAGAGCGTCACCAAGCCAATTGTCTCCAACGAGATTGAATATCTTCTTGCGGAATGTTTGCGAGGTCAGTTCACTAAGAGTTTGCCCCTCGACCCACACGTACTGCAAACCTGGTTTTGGCAGGTAGGAAATCGACTCTTCGAACGTGTGACTTGTCTGAGTCGGTGGTGCATATTCGGTGCGGGTCCCGACATTCGTACCGAGGTAGTTCTTTTCCAGAATTTCGTTGCCGCTCACCAAGTACTCGGTCTTAAGCAGACGGGAAGGATCGGTATCAATGATCGTGATCTTGCCCTTGCGATTCTTGGTCGTATCTACTTCGTCTAAAACGACGGGGTATGGCGTTGCGTTCTGAATATTGACTGACGCATACCCGCTGGCAACTTTCAACTTGCCTCCGCCCGTGCTCATGATTTGGCCTGCAATGATGATCTCGCCACCTCGAGGATCAATCTTGCCCAAGAGAAATCGTTGGTTGGTAGCATCCCACGTAACTGCGATCGGAATATCTTCGGAACCAAAGGACACACCTGGAATCGCAGTCGGCTTTCGCGGCTCAACGTTGGATTTGTTTTGCGCCTTGAAGTTGTTGTTGCGGTCTGATAGATCGGAGAAAGTAATGGTCTGTGTCGGAGGCACAAAAGCATTCGTGATGGTCATGTCGACACGATCTGCACCACTTTGGACAAGTCCGTTGAGGTTGAGCAACCTTGCAATAAGCGCCAGGCGCCCCTGCGATACAATACGGGACATATTACCGGAAATGGCTTGTGCCAGCGTTTTGGTTCCATCGCTCACATCGGACGTGCTGTTGTATATTTGTCGATCGGGACCGGCACCGCCCGCATTGGCATCTAACGCGAGGAAGTTCAAGTATTGCCTCGGGTCAGCCAAGTGGAACCATCCGTCAGAGTTGATCGTCAAGTTATTGGCGGCAATGATCTGAACTGGATCCTGGCCATTCACTTCTCCACTTACGTAGATGCTCCCTTCATAGTTGTTGATATAGACTGTGCCATTCTCATTCTCGACTCCGTCGTTGATATACATGTCTTGACTGATGGCTGAAGGAAACGGTGGCAAGCCAGAGAAATCGTATCCACTGAAAGGCCTCAGCCTTTCCTGGATGATGTTGACTGATTTCGTAATCGTTGAACTGACATTCGTCAATTTGACCGAGTTAGCGTAAACGTTTCCCGGCTGGAGTACCTCATTGTTGATGAGACTGCGTGCATCATGCAACTTGATGCCATTGGTAGACAAGAAAAACGGAGACGCGTTTTTGACGTCAACTTTCGCTTCTGCATGGGCCACGAGCTGACCGCCTGCTACCTTGCCTGCAAAGGAATTATGATCCACACCGTCTGCATAGATAAAGATGGAGCCCGGCGAAGCGTTTAGCCTAGGCAGGTCGATAAACAGCACATCCAATTCTTTCTTGACAATTCGCCTCGAATTGACGCGAATGGAATCGAGCAGCCCAAGGTCTTCGAGCTCCGCATCGATTGCGAGCAACTGCGCCTCGTAGCGGGCAATCGCTTCCGCATTGCCTGAATGGCTGGCCATCCAACCGATGACGTTTTCGCGGTGATTCAAAAGTTGATTTCCAATGTTGCGCAGCGACAATGTTGGTAACGGCGTGCTCGAAGGTTTTACGATGTAATACTTGCCGGTGAGACCCGCAAGAAATGATTGCGAGATATCGCTTGCATACACCGGTGAATCACTCGCTGATAGTCCATCCATTTCGCTTTGCGTCAATTTCTGCCAGCGCGATGTGTTGGTGTAGTTCTCGAGATGAGGAACGATTTGAGATGTGCCAGGCAGGAACTTGTAGTAGGCGTTGGCTTCGCCGCCTGCGTAGGCGCCGTTGACGAGATGAATGACGTACCCTGTCTCCACGGTGAAAGTGATATTGCCAACAGTCAGGGGAGCAAATACAAAGTCAACATCTTGCGGCAATTGTCGGCTCGTTTTCTCAGCCGGCGTCAATGGAGTATTCAGTCTGTCAACCGTAAGTTCAGTCGCGCCTTCGAATCGCATCGGGCGGATGGTGTAGGTCATGTTACTGCCCGCTCCCGCTTCTACTTTAGCCGAGTTATCAATGTTGACTTGATTGGATTGAACCAACGAACGAGTCCCATTGACGGAATGACTGACAGGCCCGGATTGAGTGCTAAAGATTCCGCCAACGTTTTCAGACGTGGTTGTGCCGTTTCGAACACTTAATTGGACATCGCGAATTCCAATGATCCTGGAATTGCCGGTGAAGTTGAGGTGATTGTTCACGTTCAAGTTTGAGACGAATGAGTCGTCTCCTTGAAGTGGCAAAACGGAAAAGGTATTGATTCTGGCGTTGGTAAGATTGCTCAATTGGTTTAGGTCTACTGCAGAATCGTTGCCAAACTTGCCCGACGACAATGAGACGTCCAGGCCCTTGATCGTCGAATTCACCACGTCGATTTGGTTGGTCGATTTGGTGGTCGCGCGAAGACTTGTCGAAGCTTCACCAGCAAACCCACCGACAACGAGCAGCGATCCATTTGCAATGTTGCTGCCTTTGCTCAAAGTGTTGACTCCGATCGAGCCGCTATCATTTTCAAGCTGAGCTCCGTCCAATTGCACTTTGGAGAGTGTTACCACGTCCATGAGCGATCGACCCTTGGATATAGTGCCCGCAAGGGTTATGGCGTCGACGTTCACGCGATCAACGGTTGTAAATCCGGTGTTGGCATAGATCTCCACCAGTGCCGGCGCAGATTGACCCGGTCGACTGGTTGCTTTGACTTTGCTGCCCGGCCCAAAAGTGATAACAGCTTGAAAGGGATCTGCATCCGTGCCGATGTCATTGTCGCTCGTCAAGATCCCCAGGCTGGCCAAGGCGAATGATTTCGATCGAATGTTATCGCGAAAACGGTCGGCAACGGGCTTACTCGTATCTTCTTTGTTCTTGACAATCCTGTTTGCGGCGGTGACGCGGAACTGCGTCGTGTTGATTGTCGTATTTGAACCGATCGCAATATTTGCTCTACCTGTATTCGTGCTCGCTGCCAATGCCGCTTGACCAGACAAACCGGCAACGCTGACCGCGTCACTAAAGGAATCGATGGTATGTTCGTGGACGGTGTAGAGTCCGAATAGATTCAAGATATTGATGGTGGCACCGTCACCGATGAGGGACTTCGTCGCCATGTCGCTTGTTGTACGAGCAAACGAACCTGCAAGAGCGATTGTACCACCAACGCCTGCCGTGCTATCGGCAAGCAACGTATCCGTGCTGTCGGCACGAATCGTGAGGTCGGTCGCGAAAATGTTTGCCGCTCCCGAAATACCAGCGATCACTTCGTCTTCGTTGTTCCCGCGACCTGCGCTCACATCTGCATACATCATTCCAGCCGCGCCACCGATGACACCGACCGCCACGCCGGTCCCCTTGGCTTTCAATGTCGTGACCAGCTGCGAATTGATCAGGATTTCGGTTGCAGAAACGACTTTGCTCGCACCGATCGTTGCCCGCGATTCGTTTTGTGCATCGACGAATGCGAAATTGACACTTGCTGCAACGAGCGCTCCGCCAGCAAGGCCTGTTGCGTTTGCGGTAGCCACTATCACCGGCTTTGCGTTTAAGTCGACCCGACGTGCATTGATTTGGGCACCATTTCCGATGCTTGCTTGCGTTTCGATCGCATTGTCATTGGCTACTTTTATCTTGGAAAAAGCTGCACCCGCAGCGATGGCTCCAATTGCAACTGATGCTACGTTGGCGGTCAGCGTGCGATTGTCCAGGCTGTTTACAGCGAAAGCCCCAACCGTACTGACAATTGCATTGTCACTAACCAAGGCTTGGCCGACCGATCGGTCTGTCACTGTGGTTACAGCCGCTCCAAGGCCTACGAACCCCAAAGCCGCACCCGCGAATCCGGTGACGGTTGTTACTTGTCCATTGTTTGCCGTGACAAAGATCCCTTGTCCGAATGAAGTCAGCGTACCACCGACCTGTGCTGTACTATTGCTAGCGATGGTGTTGACGGTGACTCCCGCGCCGACAGCCACCGCACCCACAGCAACCGCTCCAGTAACTTGTGTAAAATTCAGTCCCGCATTGCTGCTTACAAAAATGGCGTCGCCAGCGACAACAGACGCGCCGCTGCTGATGCGAGCGGTCGTTCCAGACACTGCTCCCGATTCATCGATCTTGGATTGCAAGCTAGCCTGTGTCGGAGCCGCGGCGCCGATTTGGGTTGCAGCCAAGTTAGTCAGGCCGCCAACTCGTTTGGTAGAACTCTGATTCGGATTGGACGTATCTCGATCAAAATTATTGAGGCTTTGATTGAATTGGAGGCTGCTCTCTTGTGCTTGTCGCGCGGCATCGCTTTCTGCCGTTGGACCTCCGGAACCCTGCAATGCATTGGCTGACTGCGGAGTCGAATTGCCGGACCGATTTTCATTCGAGTAGTTTTTGTCGAGCGCCGAGCCGATAGACCACACGGAAACGCTAGCAGCCAGACCAAAGGCACCACTTGCACCGCCGACGGTATATCCCTTGAGCCTTTCGATACTCAACGAGTTGATGGCAACATCGTTTTTCGCGTTCAGGCTCGCGCCGCTTGCGACATCGGCCAACGTGTCATTGCGAATCGACGCAATATTGACCGCTCCGGACGCTCCAACTGCCCCTGAAGCCAACGCGCCCGCAAAAGCGATACCATCGATGGTGTTGCTTGCGTTGACGTAAGCGACTTGTGCGGTGGATGGCGTGGTACTGGGAAGATTGATGATGGCACTGGCGCCAATGGTCGCGAGCGTGTTCGAATCGACGATCGTCACCGCCACACCACCAGCCAATCCGGTCACTCCAGCTCCGGCTGCTGCCACCGCGAAGTGGTCTAGGTTCTCGCTCGAAGTTGATTGGACGATCAATCCCGAGTAGGTCCCACGCAGGATGGTATTTCCATCGGGAGATTTGCTCCCCGTGAGCACACTGTCGATTCCCGTTCCGTATCCTCTCGCAACGACAAAGGCATTGTTGTCAATGGTAGCAACCGTCTCCTTGTCGACAGTCATTACACCTACCGAAGCCCCAAGCCCAGCCGCTCCACCAAAAACGGCACCTGCAATGAGGGTTGTATTGGTATCGTCGTTTGCCAATACGACCACATCGCTATTGGCGAACAGCCTAGCATTGCTAGCCACGCGAGCAGTCGTTTGATTGTCGATCGTGAGTGCGCCAACCGTGGCACCAAAGCCTAATCCTACGGCCAACCCAGTGCCCGCCAACAAGATATTTTCGGAGCCAAAGGCGTTGACGTGAATGTCTTCGTTCGCGAAGACATTTGCATTGGTGCCAATCTCCGCACGCGTGTTCTCTTT
>JBEBHM010000569.1:0-5790 GCA_040080875.1 Pirellula sp. | reverse complement strand
TCTCACTTTGACTGATGAACAGAGTCAGTCAAAGTTTGATGTGCGTTTTGATGGTTACGATTAGCAACCGCAAGCTGGAGCTGCACTGCATCCGCAATCTGAAGCTGCACTGCTGCAGCCACTATTGCATCCGCCATTGCATCGCAAGCCACGGAGCAGGTTTCGGAGGCGGCCATTGAACAAGCCACGGCCCGATCCGATTCCGCTTCCATTGCAGCAATCGCCACCGATAACGTTGCCGTTACCGCAAGCATTGCCACAAGCATCGCCGTTACCACAACCATTGCCACAGCCGTTACCACAACCGCTCGATACCGTTACAGGAACTTCTTCGCAGACAGTCTTTGCAACGCATCGGGTGTAGGTGTAAGGAACTTGCACGCAAACTGTCTTAGCAACCTTGACCGTTGTGCAGTAAGGAACTGCTTTGCAAACGGTGTGAGGAACAGTCTTCGTACGGCACTCTTGAACCATTTTGCAAGTGGTCCAAGTGTAAGGAACGCTCTTTTGTTCGCAAACCATGTTGCAAACGGTGTAGCAAACGTCCTTCACTCGTTGCTCGCAAACCATGCGGCAGGTCTTGTAGCATACAGTCTTTTGACGGCATTCTGGGACCATTCGGCAAGTGGTGTACGTGCAAACCTTGCTTCGTGGTTCGCAAACCATGGTGCAAGTTTTGTAGCATACAGTCTTTTGACGGCATTCTGGAACCATTTTGCAGGTGGTGTAACAAACCGTCTTTTGACGGCACTCTGGCACCAACTTGCAAGTCGTATGAGAAACCGTCTTTTGGCGGCACTCAGGAACGCACTTGGTCACAGTGTAAGGTACAACTTTGGTCAAGCACTGGGTCTCGTATCGAACGCAGTTGATTTCCTTGGTTTCGCAGCTTGGAACCCAAACCTTCTTGCAGATCGTCTTCGGTGGGCATTGTACGCATTCTACTCGGCAAGCGCCTGGGCAGTACACGTTTCTGCATGTCGAAGGATCGAAGGTCCAAGTGCCTGGCTCACGAACCGTTCGTCGAACGACTGGTCCAGCAACTTCTTCGGTGGTGGTCTGCCAGCTGCCACCGTTGACCGTTACGGTCTTGGTGTAGTTGACAGGGTTAGTCACAGTGTAGTTAACTGTTCGTTCTCTGGTTTCTGTGACAGGAACCATGACCGTGTAGTTGATGACGTGATCATGGTTTTCCATGACTTTGTTCATCACTGTGTAGTTAACAACCTTTTCGTGAGTTTCACGAACAGGTGTCATCACGGTGTAGTTCACAACCTTGGAGTGTGTTTCGTACACAGGTCGTTTGACCGTGTAGTTGATCACCTTCTCGTGGGTTTCACGAACTGGAACGTTGACAGTGTAATTGATTACTTTGCTATGCGTTTCGTACACTGGGCGAGATACGTTGTACGTAACTTGCTTGGTACGAGTTTCATAGACTGGTCGTCGAACCGTATAGTTGCGAACACCGGTGTGTGTTTCACGAACTGGTACGTTGACGGTGTAGGAAACTTCTTTGTATTGAGTTTCTCTTTCGTAGCGAACTCGGTTGACTGTCTTATCTTCGTAGACGACTTGGTTAACGGTCTTGGTGCCGGTAACTGTCTCTGGTTCGTAGACGGTCTTCCTAACTGTTCGCATGGCGGTGTAAGTCGATGGACCGCAGGAGTCCACTACGTTACAACCGCAGTTTTCATAGCTGATCGCGCCACTATAAGCAGCTTGAGCAGCCCCAGCGCCGAAAGCAGACAACATAGCTGCCAGGGCTGGAAGAGCAAAAAGCTTTTTCATTCCCATTCTCCTTGAACGTTTGCAAAACCACGCAGGACACTAGTATCAGACGAGGCGATGCTTTGCTTGATCGCCACTCCGTTGTTTGGGTCGTAGTTTCCTATACTGAATCAACGTCCATGGCCGCCTCGTATGGCTGCCAACAAACGTGCTCTGGTCGATCCCGTCCATGGACGCCCTCGCTCTGCTTCGAACTCCTATCGCGTCGAGTTGCGGCTCTACGCGATTTTTAAGTTCCAACATTGCTTGGGGCGGCTTGTCCCCTCGAACTCATTTCGAGGGCGTACTTGACGAGACCGGAGCATCCAACCGTTCGTTGCGGCTAGACCTTGATCGTAGGGAAACTACTTCCCGACAGGCGACTTAGATCGACTGGTCAAGAAGCATTGAATAGAAAAAATGAACAGGTCGGGCAATTTAAGTCGACCGTCACAAAAAGACGGAATGAGTTTGCGGGCTGTATCGATTGCACCGCAAGCACGGAGGCAAAACAGGTTTCATTCTGCTCAAACGAGCAAATGCAGCTATTCCATTTTCGCGCGAAGCACTTCCACAGCTTTGAGCAATTGTGGGTCGTCCACGATCGTGATGTCTTGATGCTCAACCGCGTTCTCGGTGGCCTCGGAATCAACCACCGGCTGCTCCGCATCCGTTTTCGGCTCGCGTTCCTTCTTTACGCCAATGCCGTTCGCTATTGGGTCTGCCCTCTTGCGAAATCGTTCCACGGTCTTCAAGAATGCAGCTTCGTCCAATTTGACTTCACCATCTTGGTCAGGATAAACCCCCCAAGTATCCTCGGGCTTGTCATTTGGCTTACGATGGATCATCCGCCCACTGGGCGGAAAGTAATGGGCTGTGGTCAAACGCATGGCCGCTAAACCGCCGTCCAGCGGAATTACGTTTTGTACGCTCCCTTTACCAAAGGACCTGGTTCCGACGATGCTCGCTCGACAGCGATCTTGAAGGCAAGCCGCTACCACTTCGCTGGCACTCGCCGAATTTTCATTGATGAGCACTGCGATCGGTACTGAATTCGGTATCACCGTCCCCGGCTTTGCACTAAAACTCTTTTCCAACAGGCCGTCCCGACCGCGCGTGCTGACCATCTCTCCATCATCCAGAAACATATCACAGATATCGGTCGCCGAAACAAGGAGGCCTCCCGTGTTGTCTCGCAAATCGATGATGATGCCTTTGCAATCATTTTTTACTAGGTCGAGGGCTCTCCGCAACTCGTCGGTGGTTTTCTCGCCAAACAACTCGATGTGCAAATACGCGATCCTTGAGTCCTCTTCCATAAAATACTCCCATTTGCCGTCCAAATTGCGACGATCGCCCAACACGGACTCCACCTCAATCATCGCCCTGGTTACTGTGACCGAAATGGGATCGGCGACTCCAGCACGTTCGAGCGTCAGCGTCACGGTGCTCCCCTCTCGACCTCGAAGTCGCTTGGTAACTTCGTCGATCTGCATTGCAACCGAATCGACCCCGTCGATAGTTAAAATCACGTCCCCTGGCTGAATGCCAGCCTTGTACGCAGGTGAGTCAAAAATCGTGTGCACGACCGTCAGCCGTTCACGCCGCTTTTGACCCTCAAGACTCACTCCGAGCCCCCCAAATTCCTGATCGAAGACTTGCTGAAAGGGTTTTAGTGAATCGATCGAAATGTAGCTCGAATACGGGTCCAACGAATCGATCATCCCCTTCATGGCGGCTTGATAAAGCTTGTCGCGGTCCGGTTTGTCCACGTATTCCTGATCGATGATGTCCATGGCGAGCGCCAAGTCTCCGAGATCCCTGAGTCGCCTAGCATTTCCATAGCAGAACGCACAAACGACCATCACGATGAACAAAATCCGAACGTTTTTTGTTGTCATACCAATAGTTAAGTTGCTGACTTGCTCCAAGAAGTTGAAACCATTTTAACAGAACGGTAGCTACAATGGATCGTAGCCCATTCGACTTACCCCTACCGCAATCATGCTGATGTCACCCCACGCTTTCCAATCCCATTGCGTCTATTTGCTGCTGATTTTAGCTCTCTTGGCTGATGTGTCGTTCGCAGATCACCCGGACGATGCGGATGGACAGGCTACGAAACCCGGGCATTCTATGCACTCGGAAGCGTTCAACGAAGGCCCGAGGCAAGCCGCCTATCTAATGAATGGCATGGGGAATGTGCATTGGGAAATATCGACAAAGAATCCGATGGCTCAGCGATTCTTTGATCAAGGCATCGTGCAACTCCATGGCTTTTGGTATTTCGAAGCCGAGCGCTCGTTCCGTCAAGCCGCTGCTTTTGACCCGGATTGCGCCATTCTGTACTGGGGGATGGCCAGAGCCAACACCGAAAACGCAACCCGATCTCGCGGATTCATCGAGCAAGCCATGCAGCGCAAAGACAAGGCTAACGAAAAGGAAAAGCGACTGATCGTCGCCTGGAATGGCCGTGTTAAAGAAAGCGACGAAGAGACCAAACGAAAAAGCGAAGAAGCCAAATACAAAGACAAAGACAATCTAAATACGGAATCGAAGAAACAAGCCGATAAGACCAAGAAACGCAACGACGAACAGCGGCGCAAGGAGCAAAAGGAGCGACTCAAGCAATACGTCGCCGAACTAGAAAAGATCGCGTACGACTACCCGGACGACATCGAGATCAAAGCCATGCTCGTGCTGCAGTATTGGCAAAACGGAGAGATTCAAAGCCTCTTTGCGATCAATGGACTGCTCAGCGATATTTTTCATTCGAATCCGCGACATCCCGCGCATCATTTCCGTATCCATCTTTGGGACTACAAAAAAGACTCGCTCGCTCTCGACGCCGCCGCGAAGTGTGGTCCAAGTGCACCCGGTATCGCACATATGTGGCATATGTCCGGCCACACCTACAGCCGACTTCACCGATATGCAGATGCCGCATGGCAACAGGAAGCGTCTGCGCGTGTAGATCATGCCCACATGCAACGGGACCAGATCCTACCGGACCAAATCCATAATTATGCGCACAACAACGAGTGGCTCATTCGTGACTTGATCCTGATTGGCCGAGTTCGCGAAGCACTCGATCTGGCCAAGAACATGATCGAGCTTCCTCGCCACCCCAAGTTCAACAAACTAAGTGGCCGCGGAAGCGCATCGCTCGGAAGGGACCGACTTTGGAATATCTTGACCGCTTACCAATTGTGGCCGGAAATGTTGGCGCTATGCAACTCGAACTATTTAGACCCGCAGGATGATGAATTGCGACAAGACGAAGTTCTCGCCTGGAAAGCGATCTCCGCCTGCAACCTTGGAGAAATGGCCCAATTCCAATCGTTTCGCGATGAAGTCACCAAGCAGATTACCGAACTCAAGACGAAAACCAAAGACGCCCAACAAGAACTCAAGCCACTGGAGGAAAAAGAACAAAAGAAACCCGACGGCAAACTGATTCGTCCTCCCAAATTGATGGAACCGGCTGAAATCAGCGATGACCCTTTCGGCGACGAAAATGATCCGTTTCTTCCAAAGATCCCTGCTAAGGATATTCCTGAGGAAGAAATGAACGATTGGTCGGACGAACGAAAATCAAAGGCAAAAACGCTTCGCTCCCTGGAATATCGATTGGCCAAACTTAAGCAATGGGAGACTGCCATCCAGGCGTATCAATCGGCCAACCAAGGTCGCTTTCGAGAAGCCGTTATGCAATCACACGAGTGCCGGTCCATTGTGAATGTCTCGATAAGATTGGAATGGCTTGCAGCAGCTGGTTTGGTTGACAAAGCGCTGGATCGCGCCGAAAAGAGAATCAAAGATGGCCCGGGGGAGTTGATGCCGCTTGCAATCGGCGCTTGGGTCGCATCCAAAACCGATCTAGCCAACGAGAAAAACTTGGAAAAATGCAAGTCGTTTCTCGAGGCGCTTTCGCCCATTGCAGCGATGGCTGACGATCGGCTCGCAGTCCTCGATCGACTCGTTCCAGTCATCGAAAAGCTTGGACTCAAAGATAAATGG
>JBEBHM010000568.1:0-5794 GCA_040080875.1 Pirellula sp. | reverse complement strand
GGTTCAGTTAGGGTGGCACGTTGCCGCAATGACGCCCGGAGAGTTGGCCAATTGGGTGGCTGACAAGGTGAGGAAGTAACCGCATGCCCCGCCTTGATTTGATGGAGTTGACTGCAGACGATTTGGCGAGCCTGACCAATCGAGGCACCGTCAAGCGCGCGCAAAAAGAAGTTGAATCCAACGATGTTGTGGTCGAATTCGAAGAAGGCCCCGATGACAGAGTCCTCGCGAAATGGTCGGACGGGTTCGTTTGCGAATTCCTTCACGGCAAATCGATCCACGATGCAAAGTGCAGCAGCGGTGTCCTTGGCATCTCGCGGCATGTGATTCGATCTGTGTTGGCGTATCAGCGGCTTCACGCCGGCGGAGTTGTTGATGTGCCGAACTCAGATCCGCTAACAGCGGAACAACGAGTTGCACCCGAGTGCGATCCTGAGCCATTGCAGCCGATTGATTCTGCACCTGATGCAGGTCCCGCCGATTCCGTTTTGGTTCGCGAAACTGAAAAGGCATTTGAGAAAAATGCCGAGAGCGAAACGACTTGGGATCCTGGTGAGATCACCGACGAACAATTGACGGCCCAGTTTGGAAAAGCACAATTACAGCGAGCCCAAGCTCGATTCGATTTGGGGATTCTGATCGAACTGACTCGAGGCCGAAAACCCTTTGCGGTTTTCCTCGACGAACGCTGCTTCGTCCGATTCATGGTGCCGCACGATTTACAGTATGCGACGGCCGACTGCAGCGAGTCTGCGTTGGCTCGGTTTGTCTGCATGACGGTCTGGGCCTTTCGCAGACTCCCCAAAGAAAAACGATCTGGGATATTGTCGCTTTCCTTGCGGGAAATGCAGGTGCCATCCGATTTGCTCGATAAATTGGATGCCAGCCTTGTGGAGTTGGCTAGTTTTGGGATTGCAAACTTGGCACAGTCCTCGGTCAATCGTTGGTTGCGGTTGGAGAGCGAGTTGCGAACCGGTGAGCTCACGTGGCCGGCCGAGTTGGTCAGCGAGTTGATCCACCAGATTGAAATGTACCAGCAACATGATGCTCTCTTCGATCCGGAATCGATCGTGCTGCGGGTTGGCGAACTCGTAGCAAGGTCTCGAGCGATTCGAAGCAATACTAGGGAAGTACCACAATTGTTGATTCGGGGGACCAAGTTTGATACGGCTCGCGAGATCGCTTCGTCGAAGTATGTTGGGATCGGGACTGAGGTCAAAGCGGGCCGCAAGCAAACGATCGTGTCTGTTTATCTACAGGACGCAGACACTGGGTTATTGGCCACGATTGAACGAGTCTTCGTTAACGAAACCAAGACGGAAACAACGCCCCCAGTCGTGACGGCCGCGAAACCGTTCGAAGCGTTGGCATCGACCCCGATTTTTCGCGGCGTTCGATTATCAGGATTGGCGAGTTCGAGAGTCATGCTCAAATTGGGCAAACGTACACCCAGCGGCGAGCTAATACTGCCGCGGTCTGCGATGGCGGTTGGTGTGAACCCGCAATTGTTTCGCTGGGAGACATTGAAGCCACCGTTGTTAGCCGATAGTTTCTCGGAATTGATCGATCGAATCGCGTCGATGCCACCGTCGTATCTTCGGCCGAGACATTTGACCGATGCCGTGCACGTCATTCCGATCCAAGCGATCGAGGATGTGGTCTTTGACCCCGTCAGACAATCGTTGACGGCACGCGTGACCGATTCGCTCGGTGGTTGCGCGACGATGTATTTACCGTACGAATCCAGAAACGATTCGGGGTTCAAGGCGTTTGCTGAGGCATTAACCAATCAATCAGCACGTCCGAAGTTTGCAGCGGGTCGATTTCGACTGTCGAATGAGGAGTTGTTGTTTCTGCCGATGCAGATTGTGTTGGAGGACAGCGCGCAGCGGTATGGTTTGAGCCCGTATGTTTCTCAGAAAGCAGCGATCGATCAACCGATGAAACCCGCTGCGGAGGACGTTGCTACAGAGAACGAGGGGACGGCGACAAACGAACAAGAACGCCTCGACGATTCAGGGCCGATTTCGGTTTTTTTAGGCGAGCTAAACGAGTATCTGGCGGAAGTAGTACTGATGGGAATTCAGAACAACGCTGGAACTCTGCGCCGCAAGGGTTCCGAATTGGCAGAGCACGCAACTCGGACAGGATTTCTACGTATTGCGAGTCGATTGCAATCGTTGACGGATGAATTTCAATCCATGCAGGACTCCCGAGACAGGTCGCCGGACCTTGCTGCCCGCTTGGTGAGTGAGTTAGCGATGATCGCAAGGGTTGCATCACGCTGAACCGGAAAGAGTACGTTTAGCTCATTCACCCCAAAGTGAGTTAACAACGGTAGTTGGGAAAGCCGGCATGATGTTCACCGCCCCCCAAACTCGCTCCGGTTTGAGTGACCGGAACGTGTTGTAGACATTGACATTTTGGAAATATTCTTGTCGGAGCAGATGCAACCGAGAATGCTCTGTAATCTATCCTGTCCGTTTCGATCCTCTCTACCGAGGAAAAAGCCGCGGACAGCCAAATGCTCAGGACACGCCCTCCTGAGCGCGCTAGGGCAGTACGCGTGCATGTCTCCATTGGCCCCCAAAGCGAAGTAGTAGATCTGAATGAAACTTCCTGTCGCTTCCTGTAGAATTGGGACAAAATGTTCTACGATGTGGCTTGATGAGGCTGCCCGAAGTCCCGCATCACTTGGATTTCCAGGCTCGTCGTCACTCAATGACGCTTGAAAACTACAAGAGGCAATAATGGATCACGAACGACTAGGCGACATGGAGCCGCCGTTTGGGCCAGCGAGGCCTGAGGATTTCATAGCCCAGAGTGAAATGGCATTCCTGCGGTGGTGGGAAGAACTCGAGCCGCCCGGTACTAAGGAAGGCATTGAGCTCGACCACATATCAGCTCGAATGATATGGCAGACTGCTTACGAGCATCAGTCAGTAGCGATTGAGCTCGTGTTAGATTGCGCGAAGGTGCACTGCGGAGGTGCAGCTACCATAGCGGAGCTGTATTTAGGTTACGTTGTCGACCGCTTCCACGGCGGTTCTGTCGCGTTTCCAACGAAAGCATTTATAAATTGGCTAGCCCACCACGAAGACGACTACTTCACCTATGTGGATGAAAGCGAACATGTCCATATTCGCATTAAATCTCGGGGCGATGATCCTCTACCCATGGAACCGGGACAACGGGTATCCCGCGTTCGCCCATCATCCCCAGAGACGGTGCGAGCCAGTGCGCTTCGGAGCTTTTTACAGTGGTGGGAACGACTCGATCCGCCCAGTTCACATGAGGGACGAAGTTTGGACGCGGACGAAACCCGAGTAGTTTGGCTCGCTGCTTGCGGGCAAATGTGGGAGGAATTGGAATCCATTCACGAGAGTGCTCATGCACACTCGGATGTTACATCAGAAACGGCCAATCACGAGTTGGCATATCTGGTCGACAACCAACACCATGGGAAACTTACATTCGGCTTAAATGACCTTATGGACTGGTCGCAGCAGCATGAGCAAAACATACGCCGGAGTCGCAATTGGGACACGGTTGCTATTTGGATTGAACATATTGCCTGAACTGCAAAAGTCTCGTTTTCAGCCAGATGGACGTCGCCATTCGAAACGCAGGACGAACCGTCCTTTGTCAGTTCGGAGGCTACTATCCTTTGAAATCGAACACGACAGAATTCAATTGCTAACTCGCACCGGTTTGACAGGCTGGATTGGGTGACCGGTTCGAATTCAGTTCCAGCCATTTATCGCGGTTGACTCCACTGACTGCAAACGACATCCAGATAGCATTTACTTGACGTTTTGTATTGGAAGTGCTATCCTGGAGCACATTATGTTGAAAACAGCACAGGAATTAATGCACGATTTAGGGGAACGTTCTAAGGGGAGGCGTCTTAGTCTCAACCTAACCCGTGTCGGTCTCGGATCGCGTTCGGGAGTCAGTGTTTCCGTTATCCGACAATTTGAGATGACCGGCAAAATTTCGTTGGAGTCGTTCCTCAAGATTGCGATCGCACTTGGAGTCGGAAGCGAATTCGAGCAGCTATTCAAGAGCTCTGATTCACTGCAACCCATTTCGATGGACCAATTGCTCAGGGAATCCAAAGTGCGCAAGCGTGGAAGGATTTCATGAAGTATGTCCCAGTCAAAATCCTGAACGTATTTCTTGCATTTGGCGACACGCCGCTACAAGTCGGTCGGCTGGCCCTCGTTCGGCGTAAGATCTATTTCGAGTATTCTCCGAGTTTCATCGCCAGAGGATTGGAAATCTCTCCAGCAAAGCTGCCGCTTCAATCAGGAGCCAAAGCACCAGTCACTGAAATTTTCGATGGGTTGTTTGGCGTTTTCAATGACAGCTTGCCGGATGGTTGGGGGCGATTGCTTCTTGATAGGCAAGTGCAAGCTCTAGGCATCGCACCAGAGAAGCTTGGGCCGCTTGATAGGCTGACACATGTGGGCAACTTTGGGATGGGGGCACTGGTTTATGAACCGTGCGAGCCCCACGTCTCCAAACATCCACATCAACTTGACCTGGACCGGCTCGCCGAAGAATCAACTAGAATCGCCCAGGGTGAACAAATCTCCACGGAGCTGTTGGAGCTCGCTGGATCTTCCGCAGGCGCTCGTCCCAAAATCATGGTCGGCATCTCCGACGATGCGACACAGTTCATACACGGCCAACAGGATCTACCAACCGGCTTCGAACATTGGATGATCAAGTTCACGTCGAATCAAGATCGAGAGGATGCAGGAAACATCGAATACGCCTACAGCTTGATGGCGAAAGCAGCTGGAATCGAGATGATGCCAACGAAGTTGTTTTTGGCAAAGAAAGGGGTTGGCTATTTCGGTGTGAAGCGATTCGATCGCGTGCTAACTCGCCGCGTGCATCTGCATTCGGTCTCAGGTCTCATCGATGCCAATCACCAAATGCCGTCCATCGATTACGATCATGTGCTCAGGGCCACGTACTTCCTGACCAAGAATATCAGCGAAGTAAAAAAAGCGTTCCGGTTGTCCTGTTTCAACGTCTTCGCCCACAATCGTGACGACCATGCGAAGAATTTTGCGTACCTAATGGATGAAGAAGGCAATTGGCGATTATCTCCAGCCTATGATCTCACGTTTTCCGGTGGACCAGGCGGTGAGCACTGCACGACGGTGTCAGGCGAGGGCAAGCACCCTGCGGCGGAGCATCTTTTGTTACTAGCTTCTACTTTCAGCATTGGAGCCAAGGAGGCGAAGCAAATCATCGAACAAGTGAAATCGGTCGTATTGGATTGGAAGAGATACGCTGAAATGGCAAGTGTAGCGCGAGCATCGGCGACCATGATCACCAAAGAGATCTCGAGCTAATTGCCAATTCGCTCCGGTTGGACACGCCGGGTGGGCTCGTGGCATCGAGGCAGCAGATTTTCACTTCGATGGTCATCAACCATAGACAGATTCAGGTTTAAAACGCTTTGCCAAAAGTCCCGTAGCTTTGTCGGTATGTATTTCCCCGAATAAAATACCTTCTTTACCGTATGGTTGATGCGCTACAAGGACTCCTTGAGGATCGACAAGTGCCGATGTCGTCGAAGAACCACGGATGGCGCAGTTGACCGTCGCGAAGTAGCAGGTGTTTTCTGCTGCTCGGCAAAGAGCCGCCTTTTCATGAAAAGTGTTTGTTGGATCGGCAAATTGTGCGGGAATGTACTGGTCATTTTCCACCACGTCGAAATGCGGATGAAAAACGGCATGAGCGCCATTGCGTGCTGCCCAGCGAACGGTCTCTGGGC
>JBEBHM010000567.1:0-5805 GCA_040080875.1 Pirellula sp. | reverse complement strand
CAAAAGATAAGTGAAAAACAATTTCAAAAAATGCCGGGACTGGCATTTGTCGCACAGCCCAGATTGAGCCTGAGGCGCTAGCGGCGCTAGCCGAGCCACGCCGCAAGAAATCGGCTAGCGCCTCAGGCTCATCACAAAGCCATCGAATGACTTGAGACGAAAGTGAGACGGCCTTCGAGGCAGATGGGGGCGAGAATTCGAAATAATTCGCTATAAAACATGCTTACAGAATGAGCTTGGCTATCTGCTCGCGTTGCCACGTTGCGTCTCCGAAGAGAAACTCGCAAACTTTGATTCGTTTTACAAACAGATGCATGTCGTGTTCCCAGGTAAAGCCGATGCCGCCGTGGACTTGCACGCCGCGGTGTGCCACTTCGCGACCGGCATCCGAGCAATACGCCTTGGCTATCGCAACCGCCTTGTTGCAGTCTGCCGCCCCCGCCGACAATGCCCAAGCAGCGTAGTACGTCGCTGCACGCGCGCTCTCGGTCATCAACATCATGTCCGCGCACTGATGCTGGACTGCTTGATAGGAGCCGATCGTACGATCAAACTGCTTACGGGTTTTCGCATATTCGAGTGTAGCTTCTCGAATCCATTGCATCGCACCGAGCATTTCGGCACACGCGGCAAGTGTGGCAACGCGCGTCGCGTATTCTAGCCATGCAAAAGCTTGCTCTCCTACCGCAATGATGTCCTGTTGCCCAATCGATACGGCGTCGAAGGTAACATCGTATAGCTTTCGCGTCGCATCCAAACCTCGTGTCTCTTTACAGTGCACGCCAATGGTTTTCGTCGATACGGAAACGATGGCGAGCTCAGTACCCTGACGCACCACGCACAAAATTAGATCCGCTTCGGCCGCATCCAGCACGAGTGATTTGCGGCCGGTAAGCAGCCAACCTCCGGTCGACTGCTTGAGTTGGGTTTGGATATTTTCAATGTCCCAATCGCCATCTGGATCCATCAATGCCACTGTCGCGGTGAGCGCGCCTGAGGTAATCGATGATACGATCGAAGCGTGTTGGTCATGGTCGCTTTGAGCCAAGAGAGTGGCTGCCCAGGTCGTTGCTAGAAACGGACACGGTACGCACGCTCGGCCCATTTCTTCGGATACAACGGCTAGCTCGACGAGACCAAGCCCCAGTCCACCCAAGTTCTCGCGGAGATGCAGACCGATCCATGCTTGATCGGCGATAACTTGCCAAAGAGCCGCGTCGTGGAGGACTTCGCTGGCCATGCGCTCGCGAACTCGAGTCAAGGGACAGTCTTGAGTTAGAGTCGCGAGTGCCGTTTCTCGCAAAAGCTTTTGTGGTTTTGAGAGGTCGAATTCCATGGATGGTTTCTTTCTTTGCTCAATAGCTTCGAGGAAGGCCGAGTACGCGTTGTGCGATAATGTTTCGTTGGATTTCACTGGTACCCGCTTCGATGGTGTTGCCACGAGAACGCAGGTAGTTGAATGCCCACCGGCCCTCATCGAAGTCCCAGGACTGCCCAGATAGTCCGAGGACTTCTAATGCAATCTGGGAATTCCGTTGATTCATCTCGCTCCAATACAGCTTGAGAATCGAACCTTCAGGGCCCGGTGCGTGCGTGTTGTTCATTCCTGAAAGTGTCCGCAAAGAATTTAAACGAAAGACCTCAAGATCAAGGTGGGCTTGTGCGAGCTTTTGTCGAACGATTGGATCCTCCGTGATTGGCCGGCCATTTTTTTTAATCGTCGCAGCCCTTGCAACCAGCGCGTCACAGTCTCGTTTGAACATCATGTACAAGCCAGTGCCCAAATTAGCCCGCTCGTTACCCAGGGCAGTGAGTGCCACACCCCATCCCTCATTGATTTTGCCTAAAACATTCGATGCGGGAACACGAACGTCGGTAAAAAACATTTCGTTGAATTCGGCGTCCCCGGTCATCATCCTCAGCGGCCGAACTGCCACGCCAGGACTCGTCATGTCGACAAGGAGGCAAGTGAGGCCTTTGTGTTTGGGCGCCGCCGAATCGGTACGAACCACTAGCATGCACCAATTGGCGACATGGCCGAAGCTGGTCCAGATTTTTTGGCCATTGACGACGTAATGATCGCCGTCGAGAACGGCTCTAGTATTCAATGCCGCCAAATCACTACCTGCATTCGGCTCTGAAAAGCCCTGGCACCAAATATCTTCGCCCTTCAGCAGCGGTTTCAAGAACTGTTGTTTTTGGGCTTCCGTCCCAACCGAGATGATCGTTGGACCGACCAATCCTTCGCCGATGACCCCAAGCATTTGCGGTGCTGCGGCCAAGGCAAGCTCCTCTTGGAAGATCGATTGCTGGATGATCGAAACACCGCGCCCTCCATGTTCCTTTGGCCAGGAAATTCCAGCCCAACCGCCATCAAACAGTGTTCGTTGCCATGCGCGCAAATACTCCAAGTGGGCTCGCTTGGATCCCTCGTCTTTCAACGGAGTCGTCCACGGTGCTGGTACATTGGCTTTAAGCCAGCCCCGCACGGTGTCCCGAAAATGGAGCTCTTCCTCAGTCAATGTCAGATCCATACTTGCCCTCCCTTAAACGGTTGTAGGTTCATCACGCACCGAGTCCCATAGCAACTCGGCCACATCTAATACTTTGGTCGGACGACTCTTCGTATCGGTAGAGCGGACGGCATTCACACCATCCTCGAGCATCGTCATACAAAACGGACAGCCAACGGCCACCACGTCGGCACCCGTTTCCAAGACCTGCCGCGCACGTTCTTGATTGACGCGCTGATTTGCCTGCTCGTCGACAAAACTCATGCCACCGCCACCACCGCAACAAAAACTCTTCTCTCGACTCTTTTCCATTTCGACGCTTTTCGAGCGGACTGATATTTGGACCAGTTGCCTGGGTGCATCAAAGATTTTATTCTGTCGGCCAAGATAACATGGATCGTGAAACGTCACTTTGGCGTCCGATTGGGCATTGGGTGAAAGTTTGCCTTCGCTAACCAGTCGTTCAAGGAACTGACTGTGGTGCAGTACTTCAAAATCTCCGCCCAATGGAGGGTACTCATTGCGAATCGTATTAAAACAATGCGGGCATGCGGTGACGACGGTCTTGACTTGATATCGTTGCATCGTCGCGATATTTTCGCGCGCTAGGTTTTGAAACAAGAATTCGTTTCCCATTCTCCGAGCAGGGTCACCGGTACAACGTTCTTCGCGACCGAGCACGGCGTAATTGACTCCAGCTTTTTCTAATAGCTGCGCCATGGCTCGCGTGACGCGTTGATTGCGTTCGACCAACGCACCACCACAACCGACCCACAGTAACACGTCGCACGCCTGAACCTCGGCGCGCTGCGGTACTTTCAAGCCCTTCATCCAATCAAGTCGAGAAAACTGCGTTCCCGCGTAGGGGTGTCCGCGCGCTTCCAAAGACACCAAGGCCTTCTCCATGGTGTCGGGCATCACCGCCTCCTCCATTGCCAAGTGCCGCCGCATGTCCACGATCTTGGGCATCTGCGCGATCGAAACCGGACATGTCTCCACGCAGGCACCACAGGTGGTGCAAGCCCACAACGCTTCCGGAGATAAAGCCGGAGTCGCGTCGATAATCGGTTTCGAAAAACCGTCTTGATTGCGAGATAATTCTCGAAGATCCAAGATCACATCGCGAGGCGACAGGAGCTTGCCGACAGCATTCGCTGGGCAAACTGCGGTGCAGCGCCCACATTCAGTGCAAGCGTCTAAATCGAGGAGGTCTTTCCAGGTAAAGTTCGAAAGTGCATTGACCCCAAGGCTTTCGTCTTTGTCAAAATCGATCGCATGCAGAGAACTGCCAATTGAGGTTAAAGGCGCCGTGTAGAGGTTCAGAGCCGCAGTCAGCGGATGCAACAATTTTGTGTAGGGTGCCCACGCGATCAACCCAAATACCAACCCCATGTGAATCCACCACGTCAACACGTGCGCCCACTGCATCGCATGAACCGACATCCAGGACTTCGACGCCAATGCAACCATGTATCCAAATGGAGACCACATTCCCCAGGGATCGTTGGTCGCCGCGATGCGCCAGCCCTCAAGCAAAAATCCACTGAAAAGGATCGTCAGCAGTAGGATCAGAATCAGCGAGGCTTCCCGGCTGTGAACCAACTGGCCCGATGAACGCGTCCATCGTCGAGCTGCAGCAAGAGATACGCCCAAGATCGTCAACGCTCCAAAGATATCGACGGTCAGGGATTGAAACCACAAATAGAACTGACCTTGCATAACATGCAGGCCAAAGTCGTGATGAATAAAGACGACGGTCGTGGCGACCGTCAGAATGACCATTCCCCAGAAAATCAAGGCATGAAAAAAACCCGCGAAACGCTGACGCCATGTGGCCTGTTGAACGACCGCGTGACGAAATAAAAATTGAAGCCGTACCCACGGTTGATCGAATCGTTGCTCGGGTCGACCGCGTCTCCACATTCGAAATCGCCGGTAGATTCCATAGCCCGCCACCATGATCGTCGGAATCAACAGGACGTACATGACCCAAACATGAGCCACATTCCAGAAGACCTCGCGTGTTGGTATTTCCCCGTTCATGCTAACAACTCGATGAGCTTTTCTCTCAATGGACCAACAACGTTGCGGTAGTCCTCGACTAGACCAAATTGGCAGTGGTGAAAGATGGGAGCGTCAGGATCCACATTGATAGCTGCGATCGTTTTTGCGTCGGCAATTCCCATGATGTGCTGACTGGCCCCTGAAATGGCGATTGCCAGGTAGAGCTCAGGAGAGACTTTCTTTCCCGTTTGTCCAACTTGCCATCCGGGTGGTACCCAACCCGCATCGCACGCGGCCCGTGAAGCGGCCATTTGTCCGCCGATGACGTCGGCCAATGCTTGCAACTGTGTAAACGGCTCCGGACCACCCAGCCCACGGCCACCTGACACGATAACGCGAGCGTCCTCCAACTTCGCCGTTCCCTGCACTTCCGTGTGGCGATCGACTACCTTGACTTGCTGGTTCGGTTCTAGAGTGAGCGGTATGCGGTTGATCTCGCTGGTCGTCTGAGGTTGAGGCTGAGCAGGCTCATGCGCTCGTGCGCGAACCCAAACGATGGCGGGCGAACGTCGCAATGAGACCGTGGCTTGGGCCTTTCCTCCGTAGACTGTCCGCGTTACCAAGACCGCCTCACCTTGCGCCTTCAAACTCAACGCATCACCGGCCGCCGATCCACCCAGTCGATGTGCTAATCGCGGCACAATCTCCTGACAATTGGTTTCATTACCGAATAGGACTGCCTTTGGGTTTAAGTGCTTACACACACCGGTCAAGGCCGTGAGGACCGTTTCGCAATGATAGCTGTCAAGCAGCGGATGATCGGCAATCACAAGTCGATCAACAAAAGGTGTTACTTCTGAGGCATTGGTCTCGGACATTGGGCCAACCAGGAGGCAGACGTGCTTGCATGCAAGTTCTCTCGCCAAGCGTTGGCCCGCTCCTAAAGTTCCCAGCGCAGACCGATTGATTCCAGTCCAGCTAAAAACACAACTCACCACCACGGATGTCAAACTCGACTCCTCTTTCTTATGAACGCGTACAAAATGTCGCTCGACATCTGTGTCGAGACTCACGCCACGGATTGCCCTGCCACATCGTGTTATACCGACTGAACGTCATGCCGATTGCACTACCGCTACGATACTTTTAGCAAATAGGCTAATTCGTTCTTCGAGCGAATCACCGGTGATCCATTCGCAATGTGTTTGTTTGCATGGGATAGCCAAGTCCACGACTTCAGTGCAGACAAGGTCCTCTGCGATCGATTGGGCGTCCACGCCGATATCGG
>JBEBHM010000566.1:0-5809 GCA_040080875.1 Pirellula sp. | reverse complement strand
GTTTTTCCCTCATTTCGATTTGCTTAAAAACTCATCCGAGCGTTGGTGTTCTTGAGTGCTTCCGTCAAATCAATACGTTGGCTGTCCGCCCATAATCCCTCAAGGTCGTAAAATTTCCTACACTCTTCATCAAACAAATGGACCACGATTCCGCCATAATCCAATGCGATCCAACGGCTGTCATCGTAGCCAGAGATGCTTAGCTTGCGTTCCCCACGGGCTTTTAGCTCGCGATCAATCTCCTCTGAGATCGCATGCATTTGTCGTCGGCTGGTTCCCGTCGCAATCACAAAGCAGTCGAAAACGCTTGTTTGCCGAGAAAGATCCAATACGAGAATGTCCTGTCCTTTGTTCTCGGCAGCAATGCGAGCAGCAACCTTAGCCAATTCAATGCTATCTGCAACAGTTTGGGGAGGCAACGCGGCAGTCGTAGCGGTGTCAGGTTGTACCATGAGGTTCATTGGAAAAAGTCGATTTATATATCCGGCAAATCACCAGTTTACTGTACCTATCGACATTTGTCACCTGCGACTGGTTCACGTCCATCCATTGCATGCAATCTGGCGGTACTACGAAAGCTTGGGAAAAGTCCCTGGTTTTTATGTGATTTAACCCTAACGCTTGCCTTGGACTCGCAGTCGAGCTTCCATCCAGGCTGTGTCTTCTTGGCTGAATTTAGCTTTGGGGGGAGCTTGATAGTTGATGCGGTCATAACGGCCATCTCGGTAGCACGCATCGATCAGCGGTTGTAGTTCCAAGACGAGGTCGGACTCGTTTGGACGCAGCGGGATCGGTATGTTAGGGAGTACGGATTGAATCGGCCCACGATAGACTTCGAAGCGATCGGGCTTCGTCCTGCGGAAGACGCACATCATATATGCTGACCGCTCGTCCTCTGGGATTTCAGAAAGCGGTGCTGCTAAGACATATGCCCCCTGTCGAACTAAGTCGATCTCGACCAGATTGACGTTGGCATCGAGATAGTCGCGCTGCTTGCGTGTATAGTTCTCTCGATTGACGATGCCGACTTTATTCCAAGGACTAATGAACTCGATCGCCGTAACCAAACGGCCATCCGAATCGAGAATTTCAATATGGCGAGTCGGATGAGGAGGTCGTTTAACAATCATTGGTTTCGCAGCCACTTGCACATCGATCGCGCCAGCCACAACCACACTGGCCTCAGTCTCAATTGCCGTGTCTTCGGAAACATGCAAATCAGGTCGAATTGAGCGACCGAACTCCTCGTTATCATATACGCCGACGTTCTCTTCAATATTGGCCTGTAGATCCCTTGGAAGTTTTCCATTGATCTGGTTCGACGCATAAACGATCAAGCGTGCATGTACCTCCGGCCATTTTGATTCGAGGTATGGGTCCATTCCTGGGAAAGGGCTTTTCATAGGTGACGACTCCTGAACTGCATTATACTCGAAGTGCATTTCCCTGAAATTTGCTTGCGTCGAAAAAATTGGAAGCACAACTATTGACACCACGCACGAATATGTCACTAATTAGTGACATGAACGACAGCTCGGAAGATATGGTATGGCGAGCGCTAGCAGATCCTGTGCGTCGGCGTATTCTTGACGATCTTTCCAAGTCAGCCTTAACCACAGGCGAGTTGATCACGCGCTGCGATCGCTTGTGTCGAACAGCGGTGATGAAACACCTGGATGTACTGGTTAAGGCTGATCTGGTGCTCGTTCGCCGTAAGGGTAGGGTGCGTTGGAATTTCATTAATCCAGCGCCCATAGAACGCGTGCTCGGACGATGGGTCCATCAGCACGTGCAACACATAGCTGCTTCGCTCAATCGACTGAAAGACGTCGTGGAAGCAAAGCCGTTCGCAATCGACTCTAGCAAGGGGAAACAAAAATGCAGGAAAACAAAGTAACTGACGCAAAGTGCCTTCAGTACGAACTTTCGATACACATGAACGCCCCTGTTGCTCGAGTTTGGAAAGCAATTACGGATCAGGTCAGCAGTTGGTGGCTGCCTGCCTACCACACTCTTGGCGATGGCTCGATCATCACATTGGAAGCTAACGCGGGTGGTCGCCTCTTTGAAAAGAACGGCACTAAGGAGCTACTTTGGTATACTGTTCTTGCCGTTGAACCGGAGAGATCCATAACTTTGGCAGGCTACATTTCACCTAAGTACGGTGGGCCGGCCACCACGATGTTGGAATTGAGCGTCGTTTCGGAAGGGAATCAAACGCGACTCGACATCAGCGACGCGCTCTTCGGTACCGTGTCTGATGGCCTTGCTCGTTCGTTGCATTCGGGATGGAAGGAATTGTTCACCGAAGGCTTAAAAACGTTCGTGGAAAAGTAACTGTTCGGCGTATCCTCGGAAAGCTCAATTCGCGCTGAAGGGAGGTGGGAAACTCTTGTTTGGTTCCTTTTGCAAAATGCCGTGTTCCGCACCACTCGCGTCAGATTCCTCATTGGACAAAAGCGGTTCGAGATTGTCCATCAACAACTCGTATCGGACTTGAACGTTGGGCTCAGCGAGGAGTTTCTGTTTAATCGGTATCGGCAAGTTTACGGCGTAGGCGATGATGTCGGTTAAAATTCCGATCGGCAGCTGTTGCGTCAACAAATCCGCAAAGGTTTTGGAGTTGGCCGCATCCAACGGAATGACGGATCGGAAAACATCCAATAGCGATTCTCGGTATTCGTCGATGGACGCTTCAAATTCTTCTGGAACAATATCCGGAGTAAGCTCCACGTGGGCTTGTCGGAAACTGGAATTGACGTCTAGTTCTTCAACGATTCGAGCTCGTTGGATCCCCGCAATCAAAATATTGTGTTTGCCATCATCGGTCGGAGTGTGCGAAATAATTCGTCCGATACAAACCGAATCGGCCAGTTTTGGTTTTCCTTGATAGTCGTTTTCCCAACCGGGGATCAACAATGCCATCGTGATCAAGCGATCGGACTCCAGCGAATCGCTCAACATTTCGCAATAGCGAGGCTCAAAAATGTGCAGAGCCTGAATGACATGCGGAAACAACACCAAGTTTGGAAGCGGAAAAAGGCGCACCAAACCGTCAAAATCTTCAGGTATCCCAATACTATCCCAATGTCCCATGCCCATCCCTAATGCCTGTTTCCGCAGAGACAATCAATGCAGCCCGTTTGGCCAAGTACGTCGTCGCCAAATTTTAGGAGTGAAGACTCACTAGCGCATTAGTATAACGAATTGACTGGCTTCCGGTCACGGCTTATGAATTGTTTGCGTTGGGGAGCATTTGTAGTGCCGCACGAGCAGGTTCCCAATCGGGGTAAATCCTGGCCGCTTCGCTATAGCACTCGCGGGCAGCCAAATCGCGTCCCAAATGCCATAAGCATTGCCCCAAAGCGACGCAGGCTTGGTAACAAAAAGGATCGAGGGCCAAAGTTCGTTTGCAATCCTCGGCTGCAGACTCAATCCTGCCATCGCTAAACCTGACCCAGGCTCGCAACATATACACGTCAGCTCGCGTGTCCGCTTCATCCACAAGATTGGTGGCTAATTCCGAAGCTGACGAAAAGAGTCCTTCTGCTAAGAGATGTTCGACTTGCATGGCGGTCTTGCGATGCCAAGGGCTCTGCGTTCGTATATCGATGGCCCGACGAGCCGCGTCCGCATAGCTTCGAACGACTCGAGTCGAATCGCGGAGCAAGAATCCGAGAGACTCGGCATGCGACTCGTCTCCCAGGTAACTTAGCGCCCAAGCGGCCGCTTGGCGAATCTCGGCCTGCTGGGAAGATAAAAGCCGATGGAGTGTGCTCGTAGAATAGTTGGTTCTCACCATGTCAATCCAACGATCGCAACATGCTTGCGAATCTTTCGCTTCTCGCTCGCTTTGCGATCGATATTTTTCGAAGAATCTGAGCAGCTTGGTCATTCTTGAACTAGGTCGAAATCACAGCACAGGAACAAAGTTATAATGTGGAGGTCAACTAACTCAAGCCGATCTGCCACACATGGCGGTCATACTCATGCTCACTTTAATCACCCCTCGTCGCTTTCGCAATGAAGATAGCCACTCCCTCAACTTTCGCGAGAATGCTGTCGCCATACACTTGACAAAGCATCCTGTGGTAATCACCGCTTGTATGTTTTGCGTCGTGATGAGCAGCTTGACTCAAGCCGCGATCGGGCAAACAAAACAGTCGCATCCTTGCCTAAGCCCCGCAACGATCACGGTCCTGCAATCGCTCCAAACGCCCAAGGGAGAATACGTCCCAGGCACGTTCGAAGACCTCGTAGAAACCATCGCTGCCGAAAACAAAATCACGATTTGGTGCGACCGGCGGCTGGCCAAGGACACGAAGCTCGATGTAGCTCAATTTGCCGGCAACCCATCGGGGAACTCTGAATCGAGTACCCTGGAAATCGTCCTGAAAGAAGCCTCCAAGATCATTCGGGGCTCGCTGGCCATTGTCGACGGAGTTGTGTTGATTGTTCCAGCAGAAAAACAGGATCAAATCGAGGCCGAGCACTGGCGATTGGTTTTATCCAAGCCCGGCATGCAACTCAACAATATCGCAGTGCCGCGATTTTCTTGGCCCAATGCCTCGATTGCCTCGGAAGTGTTTCGAAACTTCGAAGGCACCTACCTATCCAAGGTTCGTAGCGAAATCATTCAGGAGCCAAATATCGAATACGATTTATGGAAGGCCTTTGAATTTCGGACCGCCCCGGCCAAGTCCATTGGCACTTGCTTGCTTAGCGGTTTTGATCTCCATTTAGAGCCACATCGCAACGATTCGTTAGTTGTTCAGAACTACTCTGGGGGCTCCAATCTCGTTCAGTGGACTTATCGAGCGGATGATCTCAAAAGAATTGGTACCGAGTACACCAAGGCATGGAAGAAGCGTTGGCCTGAATCGGAACTGACCAGGTCGGGAGCAGGCGGAGATTACGTCGTCACCACGAGCGTCGCTGCGCATCGGGATTTGGTCCGCCCATTGATGATGCTTAAACGGATCGAACCCAAGAAGCCCAGCCGCGTAGAGTACACAGGCGATTTGTCTGGTGAATTGGATATCGCGATTCGTTCTCTTAGTGCCAAGACCAAAATCGAATTCTTCCCATTGCCTCTCCCCCCACAGCTTGGCTCCAAGCAAGTTAACTTATCGTTTAAAAACAATACGCTCGACGAGTGCTTGAAGATGATTGGAGACGCATCCGGTTTGACTTTTCGAAAGATGGGTCGACGAATCGAAATCGTGTTGCCTTGATCAATCGAATTCTCCGTGCAAGTACCATGTTCGTTCGCGTCGGTCGAGGTAAACCCAGATCCATGAACCGTTCGCTAACTCCAATCGATAGTAGTCACGTTGTTGAGTCGCGCCTTGCCACCACCCGCTATCGATACGCTCTGGACCGGTTGCCATCGTTACCTGCATGCGAATTCCTTGGTAATCAACTATCGATGGAACGACGAGAGGGTCGTTCATGACAACCTCGATCGATTTAGGTGATGAAAGCAGTCGCATCGGTCGGCGCCAGCACTCATGGATACTTGGTTCCAGGCTTCGCTGCTCAGCAAAATTGCGGCGTGGAGCTTTGGACAGCTTGCGTTTGGTCTCTTGAACGGTCCCATCCTTGCGCCAGCCCGTCAGCGCTCGCCAAGAATAGGCTAGTTCCGGCTGTGGATCGCGATGCACACTGGGCGCTACGACGGCTGTTCGCCCCATTCGCGAACTGAGATTGTCGATAAGTTTGGCGATCGCCTCTCGATGCAATGCTTGATGACGATCGAATAGATCGCTTTGTTTCCATGCGATCGGGCTTGTCATGGTGGCTTGAATTG
>JBEBHM010000565.1:0-5814 GCA_040080875.1 Pirellula sp. | reverse complement strand
ATTTCGCGAGTCGGAGATACGGATTTAGCAGTTCTCTTGCTTGGCGAAAACGGCACAGGCAAAGAAGTGGTCTCCCGACAGATTCACTATCAGAGCAAGCGTCGGTTCGAGCCCTTTATCGCTGTCAACTGCGCGGCCATTACCGAGACACTTCTCGAAAGCGAGCTCTTCGGACACGAAAAAGGGGCGTTCACCGATGCGCATGAAGCGCGAAGTGGCAAGTTTGAGTTGGCCTCGGGGGGGACACTGTTTCTCGACGAAATTGGGGACATGAGCCTCGCGGGACAAGCCAAACTTTTGCGGGTGCTTGAGGAAAAAGTCGTCGTACGAGTGGGTGGATCCTCCCCAATTCCAGTGAACGTTCGCGTGATCGCCGCGACCAATCAGAATTTGGTCGAACTTGTCCAGCGCAAAAAGTTTCGCGAAGACCTGTATTTCCGCTTGACCGTCGTGACCATGACCTTGCCGCCGCTTCGCAATCGCGGCGATGACATTCTAGAGCTAGCCGAGTTCTTCCTGTCGATGTTTTGCGTCAAAATCGGCAGATCGAAACCAAATTGGACCGCCTTGGCGAAACGTCGACTTGTGACTCACGATTGGCCAGGGAATGTACGTGAGCTTCGCAACATCGTGGAGCGCATCGCGTACTTAACCTCGGGGGAGTCGATCGACGAATCGCAACTTGACTTCGTGCGATCGCCTCGAACGAATTCCGACGGTGATGCGTCGACAGCCCTGGATTTGAACAAGCCGCTCAGCGATGCCACCGCCGACTTCCAGGTCCGATACATCGAGGAGCAGATCAAAGCCTGCAACCGAAACGTCACTCAAGCCGCCGAAAAGATGGGGCTGCAACGCTCCAACTTGTACAGAAAAATGAAACAACTAGGAATGAATCAACCCGAGTGAGCACTCCGATGAAATCTGCCTTAGGCCTTGTACTTGTTTGCCTCTCATGCCACTTAGTCACGAGCGATGCCCTCGGCGATGAAGGGATGTTTCCCATCAGCGAATTGGGACGATTGAAACTAAAAGAAAAAGGGATGCATCTGACTCCCGAAGAATTGTTCAATGCCAATCAAGTCAGTCTGGTGGACGGAATTTGCCGAGTCAATGGATGTACCGGATCGTTCGTGTCGAACGATGGTTTGATTATTACAAACCATCATTGCGCTTTTGATGCAATTCAAAAAGCAAGCTCGTCGGCCAACGATTTGCTTGAACGCGGATTCATCGCAAACTCGCGCTCCGAAGAATTGGCCGCGACTGGCTACACCGTTCGCATCACCCAGGGATATGCCGACGTTTCGTCCAAAGTTCTTTCCGTCGTACGCGAGAACATGACTTATTTGCAGCGAACCGAAGCGATCGAAAAGAGACGCAAGGAAGTCGAAAAGGCCGCCGAAGAAGAGAACAAAGGCCTGCGAGCCGAAGTGGCCGAAATGTTTGCGGGCAAAACGTACGTCCTCTTTCTCTACACTTATCTGAAGGATGTTCGTTTGGTGTTTGCTCCGCCCGTATCGATCGGGGCCTTTGGTGGTGAAACGGACAATTGGGAATGGCCAAGGCACACCGGTGATTTTTCGTTCATGCGAGCGTATTCAGCCCCCGATGGATCGTCCGCCGAATACTCTCCTAAAAATGTCCCGTTTCATCCAAAACGTTTCATCAAAGTTGCACCGCAAGGAGTCAACGAAGAAGACTTTGTCTTTTTGCTAGGCTACCCTGGCCGAACCGTCCGCCAAAAGACAGCCAGTTTCTTTCGCTACGAGCAAAACATTCGACTTCCCGCCGTCGTAGAACTCTATGGCTGGCAGATCCAAGAGATGGATAAAGCCGGTGCGGCGGATCGAGCGGTGGCGATCAAGCATGCTTCTCGAACCAAGTCGTTGGCAAATGTCGAAAAACGCTCCCGAGGGCAATTGCTCGGGTTGCGCCGAACAGGGATGGTCGCGTCGCGTGACAAACAAGAATCCGAATTTCAAGCGTATGTCGAAGCGGGCGCTCAACGGAAATCGAAATATGGCTCTTTGCTGAGGGATATCGACGAGGTCTATCAACAGATGTCCGATCGCGGGCCTTTCGAAATTCATTTCAAAGAGCTCAGGTCTGCATGTCGTACGCTCGCAATCGCGTTCATGATCTACGATGCGGCTATTGAGCGAGCCAAACCCGATTTGGAGCGTGAGGCACCGTACATGAATCGAAATTTTGAGCTTTCGGTTCAGCAGTTGAAACTGGATATCGCTGACCTGGATCCATCGACCGATATCCAAATGCTTCGAGGGATGTTGAACAGGCTTAGCCGAATCCCGGCAACCCAAGAGATCCAACCTCTATCGTCCGTTCTGAGCAGTCGAGAATTTGCGGGTCAAAAGATTGAAGGGATGATCAAGTCGTCGAAACTGGGGCAGTTTGCATTTGTCGAACCCCTCCTCAAAGCGACTCCGTCGGAGTTGGCGTCTGTTGACGATCCCGCATTGCGATGGATGATTCAGCTGTACCCAACTTATCGGAAACTCAGGGATACCGACAAAGAAAGGGACGGTCGTCTGGGGCAACTCTATGGGACGCTGATGGAAGCGAAACAGATGTTCCAACCAGCGGATTTTGTCCCCGACGCCAATGCGACGCTCCGAATCACGTATGGCCGTGTCCGTGGATACTCGCCTTCGGACGCCATTCAAAAAGCGCCCATATCGACTCTCCAAGGAGTGATCGACAAGACCACCGGCATCGAACCATTCATTACGCCTAAGGAAGCCCTCGATCGATTTCATGCTAAGGAATTTGGGCCATTCGTTCACCCGAAACTTTTACAAGTGCCCGTGGCCATTCTTTACAACACCGATACAACCGGTGGCAACTCCGGAAGCCCCGTCTTAAATGCGCGTGGGGAATTAGTCGGTGTCAATTTTGATCGCACATTCGAAGCGACCATCAACGACTTCGCCTGGAATGAAAGTTATAGTCGCAGCATCGGTGTCGATATCCGTTACGTGTTATGGGTAACCGGCATCGTATACAAAGCCAAGCACCTGCTGGATGAAATGGGCGTAGCCCTCTAGTTCGTGGAACTACGGTCTAAGAAAAAGCTTGCGAGCTCTGGATAGAGATGTTTTGACCGGAGCTTCGTCTTCAACCGTTCGAGATGTTCCTTGCAAATGTCTAAGGCCTGCTTATCCAAATCCATTGCCGTTTGCGTGCGACTATATGGAATACCTTCCTGTTCAGACTGGAATCGGCGCAATTGAGCGTCAAGTGCATTGCCAGGATATCGTATGTACTCCACGGTCTCAATTTGCACTTGGGCTTTTCGAAATGCAAAATCTAACCAAGCGGAATAGCAACAGTCTTCGCCACCTCCCGACAGTCTAAAGGGGACGGACTGTTCTGGGAACCCGCCAACAAATTCGTGGCACTCGCGGCGCACACAAAGGTTTTGCGGAATCGTGGCTTCGATTACTGCCTTCCAAGTGGGCAGAATCGAATCTTGGATGTAAACTCCGGTCCGCACCAGTCCGAATCTAAACTCCGGAAGTTCAAACGACATGGGACCGCCGTTTGTCGGGAACGTAAATTCTCTGCTCTTGGGTTCGCTCGGATCGTAATTCAATACTAGATAGCAAAGAAGTATGTGCTCTCGAAAGAATACATCGTCACCATCACAAAAGAAAATGATTTCGCCTTGGGATGATCGTACACCAGAATTGCGCGCGATGCCTGCGTGAGTTCGTTCAGAATGGAAAACGGTTTTGATGAATGAATAGCGTTTGCTAAATTCCGAAATGATATGCCGGCTCTGGTCGGTAGAACAGTCATCGACCACTACAATCTCGGGTTGAACTGGGTACTCCTGAAAATGCTCCGCAAAAAAATTGACGCTGGCGATCACGCTCTCAAGCGTTCGAACGATCGCGGCTTGTTTATTGAACACAGGTACAACTACAGAGAAGGACCTAATGAAAGACAATTGTTTGATTCCTTTTCATTGTGCGAGAGCGGTGACGAAAATCTTACTTCGCATACGACGGTTTTTCAATTGACAACAGCGGCGAGTGACGATTGAAAATCTGGAACTGGTTCCATACAGATTGTCGGTGGCATAGGATCATGGTACAACCCGCTCATCCGTTTTCATCGCCCTTGGTTGTTCTGTCATTCGTTCGTTAATCGACATGGATGGTTTCTTGTAATGTATCTAACGCACCTTGCCTGCTCGCTGCCTTGCGGGCGCCCGAATCGAGATCCACGAACATGGCAATTCCTGTGCGAATGCGGTGCGCCACTTCTGGCCATTTACGATCTGGAGACTGCCAAGAAATGGCCGCGTGAGTGCCTCGCTGATCGAGCCCCAAGCTTGTGGAGGTATCGTGAGATGCTCCCTCTTTTGGCCGGCGAAGATCCGGTCACGCTTGGCGAAGGCTTCACGCCACTCCTCCATGCTCGGCGATTGGGCAGCCAGCTCGGCCTGGATTGGCTCTACGTGAAAGACGAGTCGCTCAACCCAACCAACTCGTTTAAAGCGAGAGGACAGACAACCGCTATCTCGCGTGCAAAAGCATTAGGTGCAAAGACAATCGCATTGCCCTCCGCTGGAAACGCGGGCAATGCAGCCGCAGCCTATGCCGCCAGGGCTGGCCTGGAATGCCAAGTCTTCTTGCCACACGATGTTAAACGCCCGTTCATCGACGAGTGTCGACTGTACGGAGCCCATGTCACATTGGTGGATGGACTGATTACGGACGCTGGCCGTGTCGCTGCCGAGACCGGAAAACCCTTAGGCTGGTATGACGTATCGACGCTCAAGGAACCGTACCGAGTCGAAGGCAAGAAAACAATGGCCTATGAATTGGCAGAACAAATGGATTGGGAGTGGCCCGACTGGGTTATCTACCCAACAGGTGGCGGGACGGGCCTTGTCGGAATGTGGAAAGCGTTTGAGGAGATTGAAAGAATTGGGTGGGTCAAGCCTCAACGCAGACCGCGGATGGTCTCCGTCCAAGCGGATGGGTGCGCGCCGATCGTCCGTGCTTGGGAAAGTGGCGCCGATCATGCGGTCATGTGGGAAGGTGCTTCGACGGTTGCGGACGGATTGAGAGTACCCAAGGCCGTCGGCGATCGCTTAATGCTGCGAGCCATCCGCGAAAGCAAGGGAACGGCAATCGCGGTGAGCGACGTCGACATGGTGAAAGATATGCTGGAGATTGGCAAGCTCGAGGGTATCAGCGCGGCTCCCGAAGGCGGAGCGGCTCTCAGTGCGATCCGATGCCTCGTTGCCAACGGTACGATCCAACGCGATGAATCGGTAGTGCTCTTTAACACCGGTGGTGCTCTCAAGTACTTGGAAGCGCTCAACCTAGTGCTCTGTCCAGATTAGTTTTTGGCTCATCGCAGTATCGAAGGAGACCCGATTGGCAGTGGAGTGATAGAAGCGGGTACGAGTACACTTCGGGCGATTCGCCCATTCGCAACAATCACGACTTAGGTTTTTGAAAGTGCCATAGACCAATCGCGAAAACGAGTATCGAAGGGATAAACGCTCCAATGAGTCGGCTAACACCAAGTCCACTTTCATCCCGAAGGGGACGGCTGGCCTGTTGCTGCCGCACCAAATCAACATCGGGACGGAGGGTTCGGCGAACTGTTTGACGACGGCTTGAATAACCGCCCGCCGATAATATTCCCGAGGACGGCCCCGACAGTGATCAAGCCGACGAACGTATAGCGATCTATCCCAACTGGAGCGGGAAGGAATTTTCGTAGAATTCCTGAAAGCGGAACGGCGGGATAGATCGTGCGTTGGGCTATGCC
>JBEBHM010001316.1:0-1501 GCA_040080875.1 Pirellula sp. | reverse complement strand
GCAATGGCAATTTCATCGATTCGGCTGGGAGGGAAAATTAACTCGCCAAGCAACCAAAACCCTCCCGGCAATCCATCGGTCGGTAGGAATTCCGTTGGATTCAAGCCGCTGACCGAAATGTCGGCGGATGACCGATATCAAGGCGAAGATGGAGGGCTATATGGTGGTGGCCAGAACGAGTTGCCAGCATCGCTGAATGCGTTGTTAAAAATCGAAACTGCCAAAATCGTATCTCGCGACGCTCAGGGCAACCCTGCACCGGACGGCAAGATCGGACTCGTTTCAATCAGCATGTCCAACGCAACCCAAGAATTCTCGAAATTCAAACAATTGGCAGACGCCGACGCCAACAAATCGCCCAACGTCGCGGTGGTGGATTGCGCTCAAGGAGGGCAAACGATGGCGCGTTGGGCTGATCGCTCTGGAGCGTGTTGGACAGAGGCCGATCGTCGCTTGCAAGCCGCACACATTTCGCGTGAACAAGTGCAGGTGGTTTGGATCAAACTTGCGAATGCGGGGCCGCGTGGCGAATTGAACGAACATGGCAAAGAGCTCCAACGAGATACGCGCACCGTCCTGAAGCATCTCACAAAGCATTTCCCAAACCTGCGGGTCGCTTATCTGGGAAGCCGCATTTATGGCGGTTATGCAGATGGTCAACTGAACCCTGAACCGTTTGCCTACGAGGGAGCCTACGTCGTCCGCTGGTTAATCCAAAGCCAAATGCAAGCAGATCCGAACTTGAACTTCGATGCCTCGAAAGGCGAAGTCAAATCGCCACTGCTCGTTTGGGGACCTTATTTTTGGTCAGACGGCACCATACCTCGCAAGAGTGATGGTCAAGTTTGGGACCGCAGCGATTTTGTTGGCGATGGAACACATCCGAGCGACAGCGGACGCAAGAAAGTCGCCGAGCAATTGCTCCGTTTCTTTAAGACCGACGCTCATGCGCATAGTTGGTTTGCAAAGAAATAAGTCCATCGACCATTATGAGAGACAAAAAAATTGACGACAAAAATATAGAAAACCGCGTGCACCGATGGCCGTTCATTTATGTGTTGCTATGTCGTTCCAAGATTCAGAGCTCTCCCATTTCATCTGGCTCACGCGGCGCACTTCGACGCCTCCTAGCTTGGCTGCCATAATTGCTATACTGGTGGTTTGGAGCACGAAAACGAGTTTGGCAAACGACATGGCGTGTTTTGATTTTCATGTCATTGTACAGGAATTACGGGGAACACTATGACTCGATTGAATCGGCTACTATGTCCATCGGCTTTCGCCCTCATGTTGGCTTGCGTGCATGTATTTACGGGCTGTGACAATTCAGCTAAACCGGAACCCGTCGCGACGAGATCGGAAACAACTGATTCGGTCGCCTCAACAAACGTGAGCCCGCTCGGTTCCGAAAAAAGTGCACTGGTCGAAAAAGTTACGAACACGTCGAGGGAGGATGTCGCTCGACTTGCCGAGGGAGCCGGCGCGATGCCATTAACTCCTG
>JBEBHM010001315.1:0-1502 GCA_040080875.1 Pirellula sp. | reverse complement strand
TCTCTATAGCGAGGATGGCAGTCTTCAGCGAGACAAGTCCAGCAAGCCAATGGAGCTAAACAAGAAGTTCTTTTTAGTTCGCCAACCCTTCTGGTTTGCGAAGATGGCCCCAGAATGGGATCAGGAACAGCGATGGAATGCCGCTGTTCAAGAAGGGGAACCAGAAATCGGCGGATTGGAGTCCGGTTTTAAGGCAACCCACAACGAAGACGACGAGCGGCTCCTTGCGCAGAAGATCGGACCGAATTGGCAACGCATGACTCGCGAGCATCTTTTGTGGTGCGCTTTGACGTCGGATCCTCAATGGAAAACGGTAGCCATGGTCTGCGGTGCTGGCTTGGGCAAAACCACGAACTTTCAGTATTTGGACGCACTCATCAATCGTCAATTCCTTTATCGCGGTGAGTGCTTTGCGGTGTTTCTGGAATTGAACCGGCTGAGTCAATTTACGAGTTTCGAGAATTTCAGGAGCGACCAGCACGATAAGTTGTTCGACTTGATTGGAGGAAAAAAGCCCAAGATGGAAATAGAATTCGCTTGGAATCGCCTGTTCGAGTCGGGAAGAATCTTGTTTCTAGTGGACAGCCTCGATCAAGCCGATCACACCGAGAATAGTACGGGGCTTAGCAAGTTGGAAAAGCTTATCGGTAGCGCATGCAAAGTATGGCTATCAGGCCGAAGCTATGCGTTTCGAGATGCGAAGTCTACGTTGTTGCCCATGGGCAAGAATCATCCATGGCAGTTCTTGCGAGTTGGGCAGCTCGACGAGCCCGAAGCAAGGCAACTGATCGATACCGGTGCCCTGGTTAAACCACTCCTTCGTAGCACGGCTCCCCGAGTTGAGACGCATACCTAACCAGACTTCAAGCTTCGAACTTCAAACTTCAAACTTCACCCATGTTTATTCCTTCGCATCGAGATAACGACCTCCCTGATGCGGCCCTTCGCTTTGCTCGGGTGCCACGTTACGGCAGGCTGTTGGCTATGCTGGACCCGATTCGGTCAAGAGAAATTCGCACCGAAGCGGACGTCTTTTGGTTGGCCTATAGCGAGGTAGAAGAAACCGAGGATCCTAAGAACCAAACAGGACTCATTCATGATGTCCTACGACTCGAAGATGGACATGATTTTGGCTGGCATGACGATACGCGTAAACGCCCTACCAACAAGGGATTTCTGCATTGGCAGATCCGCTGGGTGATGGCCATCTTGGGAGCTACGGCGTACGAGATCATGTTCGGCGACGCGGAGAGTTTGCCCTCCGAACAGATCCCGCCATCCCTACCGGTGGATTCGAATTTGTCGATGCTCCCGAAGCCTATCCAGCGGCTGTTGAAAGCCAACGCCAATCGCACCCGATCCGACGACGAGATCAAAGGTGAATACGTCCACGATGATTGGGAGAACATGCAAAAGTTAGGTGCAGGCGGTTTGAACCATTTCGTTTTTGCGGCGACGACGAATCGAGCCCGCTGTAGTGAGATACGCTTTAACGACATCTC
>JBEBHM010001314.1:0-1504 GCA_040080875.1 Pirellula sp. | reverse complement strand
GCGTTGGGCTCGATTACTTGCTCACACAGCTTCAACAACGTGGAATCCAATCGAAATTATTGACGGTGGGCAGTTCGGCGGGACTGTTGGCGGCAAAACGTTGCGAGTGCGATGTGGCAGGGATTCATTTGCTAGATCCGCTGACAGATGTTTACAATCGCCCGTTCCTGAATGATTCGATAACGCTGATCGATGGTTATGGTCGATTGCAGGGAGTAGCCTTTCGACACGATGACCAGAGATTCGAAGGGCGAACACCATCTGAGATTGTATCGATGGCGATGGGCGATTCATCGATCGTAATGGTAAACCGCAATCAGGGCAGTGGAACCAGAATCTTGATCGATCGTCTTCTAGCTGGAGCAAAACCGAGCGGTTATGAGGTCCAACCGAGCAACCACAGTGCAGTCGCGGCCGCCATACTTCAACATCGAGCCGACTGGGGTATCACCATCCAAGCCACGGCGCGATCGAGTCGTCTTGCATTCGTCTCACTACGGAACGAACAATTTGATTTCGCTATTCCCAAAGCTCGCTTGCATCGACCCGCCGTTCAGGCCTTCATCGCACTTCTTGCAGACAAAGAAATACGCCGGGGATTGCAAAGCATGGGATTTACCTAGGATGGGCTTCCAACAGGCTGGAAGCGCTGCCAGCTTGTCTACCGTATGTCCCATTGAGAATGGTTCCCCATACGTCGTCTTTTCCAACTTGCCCTCCTTTGAAAATGAATTCGATCCCATCGAGTGAGTTCATCGAATGCGCGCGGCAAAGTGGCGACCCAGGCGCGACCGGCGCAATCGCCTCTAGTGCCGTTATGGCTAACTCGCGAGCGATATGGCCTGAGGTATCACCCCCTGCTATGCCCACCCGCGAAAACCACCTTTTCGATAGGATTCCATTGAGAATCTGCCCCAGTTTCGGTCCCAAGAGTTTGCCGCTCTTCAAGCGAATCTCGACGTCTGATAATCCCATGGCTCGCATCGACTCAATGGCCAAAAAGATGCGAGGGTCGTTCGGGCCTCGACTTGTGTGCAAAATCAAATTGACACCTCGATTCAATCGCTCGAGCGCCAATTGTATCATCAACTCTATTTCGGACCGACTGGTTTGCTCGTCGATCAATCGTGCTGGGTTAAGCGCCAATGTTTCAAAGGCGTTTTGCTCGGCCCATGCAATCTGACGATCGTTTACCGGCGAGCAACTCCCCGTTATCACAACCAGTTGTTCTACCGGTCCAAAGGTCGTTTTGGAGGGCTGGACTGCTGACGTTCGGTTGCTTCCCTTTGTGGTTTCCCAAAACTGTGTCAACGCGTACTCGATTCCGGACGAGCCAACCATGAAACATGGGGAGGTTTGCTTCGCTACCATATTGAGCATCGAGCCGATCTTGGGCAAATGTTCAGGAAAAAGCACGTCGAACAACAGTGCATCGTAGTCGACCACATCCGCACCATCGAAGTCGCCATTAGAATCGGCACTTTGCAATCTCAAAATATCATAG
>JBEBHM010000564.1:0-5871 GCA_040080875.1 Pirellula sp. | reverse complement strand
ACTCTCACCCCTCAACCCTCACCCCTCAATTCTCAACTCTCAACCCTCACCCCTCAACCCTCAACTCATCTTTTGTCAAAGACATCTTGCGAGATCGCAGAGAGGATCATGTTGATCCCGATTTTGAACGAGTCATTGCGAACGTAACCTCGGCATTGCATCGAGTGTTTGCTCTCCATCGCGCAGCTCAAATCGTTCGGAGAAAACAACATCACGATCCGACCTTTCCACTCCAAGGAATCGATATCTGCAGGGGCGCGCCGACTGGACTGTTTTAGGTCTGTCCCCCCGGTGCCAGCATCGATAAGCACGACATCACTCCAATCTTGCCAGGCTGGGTCGTTCATCTGCATCAAAGGATGCTTCGGGTCAAGCTTGCGCCATTCTGAATCGGGCAACGTGTGACTGAATTCTTTGCGGACCGAATCGGCAAATTCCTTCGATGCGCAAATGGCGTCTCCGATAACAAACCCGCCATTTTCGAAGTGATTCTTGAGCCCCCGTCGCTCTTCGTCCGTAAATGCAAATCGACTGCGACCATGAATGTACAAGATTGGATACTTCTCCACTTCGTCACTTGCCAACGAAATCATCGGCGTTTTGTTTTCCGTCGGAGTCATCAATGTGTTGCGATATACCTCCAGCAAATTGGAGAGGGCCTTGGGCGTGTCGTCGGCTCCTCCTGTATGCATGATCTTGCCCACGGTAAGTGAGCCTCGCGTCAGTGACTGACGATTGGTCTGAGGGGTGATGATAAGCACATTGTCAAGTTTGTCTTTGAGCTCGCGTCCGGTCGCATAGGCAGCCACATTGACCCCGACTTTGGTTGCGTTGGTAATGTCTGCATCGATCGACGCATTCCGTTTGGAACCGATCCCCCAAGGGCGATCCAATTCCCATCGACAAGAGAGGCTAATCGGAGAATAAACCACGCTCGTTCGGCAACAAGCGTCCAGCCCGTAGAGCCAGAAGTCCTTAGGCATGCCATTCGGATCGACCTTGGCCTCGGCTGTCCAAATGGGATGAGAAGGTGGTAGTTTTTGTAAGGGCTTGCCGAAGATGGCTTCCATTTCTCGCTTAAAGGAGCGATCGAACGCTTGTCCATCGCACCCGTCGCCGTTGCACGCTTCTGCAAAAATGAAACCTGATTGCTCTGCGTAATCTTTGAGTAGTTTGCGTTGCGCCGGAGTCAACACAAACTCCTTGCTGCCACTGATAAAGAGCACTGGGGTTTCCAACAGTGTCTCTAACGTAGCTTTTTCCAACGGAACGGTTTGCCACGCGAGTTCCCGTTTCCAAACCTTTTCGATTTGCCCGGTCAAGTTTTGGATCGACCGGCGATGACGGTTCCAATCGGTTTCGCTATCGCGGCCATATTGCAAATGACCGATCACGACCTGCCGCTTTCCCTTGCTCAAGAAGAGCAATGCCATGGCAGTGGAAGTGACTGCATCCGGCTCGGAGCCTCCACCTGGAATCGAACCTGCAATCGTTTGAATACTGAGCAAGTGATCCGCACCTTCACGATACCAATCATGCTTGTTGCCCTGTTGGTCAATGAAGAACCTTTGGCCCGTCAGTCGTCCGACTCGCTCCAGGGCATAGAGGTAATACATTTTGTATAGGTTGGCAGGCTGGTTTGGATTTTGCGTGACCGAGAAATGGTTGGCCAACCATTTGAGCGGAATTTCCAGATTGACCATTTGATTGGCCCCGCTACCACAACATCGCAGAGCATTCCCGGCGGCACTAGCGTCTGCACCTTCGAAGGCATCTTGCAGAATCAGCATGGACGCGATTCCAGCACAAGTCATGCTCCCCAAAGTATCTTTTCCACGGTAGCCCCACCCTTCACCACGCACCTGATCCCGCCAGTACCCCTCGCATTTTTTGAAGCACTCCGCTGGAATTGCGACACCTAGCTTGCTGGCTTCCCATAGGGCTAATACCGCGAATTGAGTGTTCGACTCGTCGGAGTCACCGATTTGTCGGCCGTACCCCCAACCTCCATTGGCACTTTGCCCCTTGACCAACCAACTCGTGACTTCTTGGATTTTCGCGGCGTCCTTTCTAGGCTCCGCCATGCAAAGTACCATCAATTGCAATGCGGCCTCGTAGGTTGTAAGCGATTGCACTCCGCGAATGTGCGACAGCGCAAGTTTCACTTTGGGAGATTCCGCTGTTTTTCCAGCGCTGAGCAACGCGAGCGTAACCAGGGAGGTTTGGCCACATCCATTTTCTTCATGTCCGGCCCAAGATCCTCGCAACGGCCCATTCTTGACTTGATTGCTCTCGAGAAAACCAGCGCATTTTTCGATGGCTTCGGCAACTCTTTGCGCCGTGAGTTGTTGTTTTTGTGCGATCGATTTCTCGGTGGTGATCAGAATGATTAGCCATGCCACGACGACCAAATTTATAGTCCGCATGATCATAATTCCTTGGGCCGGTTGAAGGCTATCCAACAAGTTCGCGTACGCTTTCCTCGCACACCGGTGCGATGATGCCTCGCTCGGTAATGATGGCCGAGATAAGTTCCGCAGGTGTGACGTCAAACGCCGGATTGTAGACGTCGATCCCGCTAGGGGCCGTTTGTCTACCGAACCCCCGCGTGATTTCTTCGGGCTTGCGTTGCTCGATCGGAATCTCATCGCCGCTCACAATCGACAAATCGAATGTACTGGTAGGAGCTGCCACGTAAAATGGGATCCCATGATGTTTGGCCAAAACCGCCACGCCGTACGTTCCAATTTTGTTGGCCGTATCTCCTCGAGCAGTGATGCGATCTGCACCGACCATGACGGCTTGGACCTTCCCCTCACGCATGACTTGAGCCGCCATCGAATCGCAAATGAGGGTGCATGGGATACCGCGTTGTTGCAGCTCCCACGCGGTCAAACGGGAGCCTTGCAACAGGGGTCTCGTTTCGTCAGCATAGACATGGATGTTTTTCCCTTGGTCTTGTGCCGTAAAAATAGCAGCCAGCGCCGTCCCATACTCCGAAGTCGCTAGCCCTCCGGTGTTGCAATGTGTCAAGACGCCTGAATCGTCATCAAGCAACCGAGCGCCAAGTTCGCCAATCGCGTGGCACGTACGTCGATCTTCGTCATGCAACAGCCTCGCCTCACGCAACAATGCTTGGGCGAGATCGCTAGGATCGGCTACATTGGGATTGCGTGCGACGACAGCTCGCATACGATCGAGAGCCCAAAACAAATTGACTGCCGTCGGTCGGCTTGTGGCCAAATAGTCGCACGCTTGACGGATTTTTTCGGCGGCTTGGAGCACCGACATTCCGAGTCCGCAGCACTGTTGGGCACCGAGTACTACCCCGTATGCGGCTGCGATCCCGATGGCTGGCGCCCCCCGTACTCGCAACGTCACGATCGCTTCGAACACTTCGTCGACCGTTTTGAGGGACAACAATTTCATCTCAAGCGGCAATAGCGTTTGATCCAATAGTTGCAACAGACCATCTATGTCACCTGCCCACTGCACGGAGTAGACATGTTCGGTAGGGACTCGTTCAGTCAATCCAACAGTGCTCATCCCACGTCTCCGTCGGGAAAAGGCTGGTCAAGGAGTTTTTGGACAGTCTGAGTCAGCCGATCCATCGAAAATGGCTTATGGATGTAGTCATCCGCGCCAAGCAAACGGGCGTATTGTTGGTGCCGTTCACCTTCGTTTCCTGTGACCATCACGACGCGAATCCTCGATTTTTTCGTTCGGCGCAAATGTTCCAAAACGAGGAACCCGCTCCGACCAGGCATCATCATGTCCAAAACCATTAGATCTGGATCGACCGTGTCGATGGCTGCGATGCCTTGGTTGCCATCTGGTACATGGGTTACGACGTATCCGAGTCCTTCGAGGGCAAATTTAACAGGTTCAGCGATTTCGTAATCGTCGTCAACGATCAGCACGCGAGGCGATCGATTCTCGGTTTGCCACAGCGGCGTTATAGGCATAATGTTAGATCAATTGTGGGACAAGACATTCATCAGCGAGTCCTTATTATAGCAGCCTTTTGCACTAGTGTTAAAAGTCTCCAGTTCCTTCCGGTTGATTATCGCTTTATGAGCCTGAGGCGCTAGCCGATCGATCATAGGACTCGGCTAGCGCCTCAGGCTCAACACAAACCCAGCGAAATATTGCGACGAAAGTGGGAAGACCTCCTGTCGCCTCAGGCTCTCAGGCTCAATCTCGGAAACCGGAAGGAGCTTCTTGGTTTTAACGCTAGAGTACTATAGGCTGCGTCCACCATTGTTTCCAAGTCCAGCCTGGAGGTGGGACAAACGGAAAAATGGTCCACCAAGGCATTTCGTTTAGGTCTCGCGGCGGCGAAGCAGGAACTTCTTCGGGTCGAACCGATTTCGGTGTATCCGCTAACGACCAGCCGGCTACAGGGGCAGCCAAGTCCATCGATTGGTGATAGTCTCGCTGACGCTGCTCGATCCAAGCGAGTGTTGGAAATGTTGAGTCGCCTGGCCACATCGTATCCGCGTGCTTGAGCCTATCGCGAGCCAATTGGAAATCCTCGCGAGCGACTGCAGCCAAACTCAAATTATTCCAAGCAGCCGTGTTCCTCGGATGCAGTTTGGCAACATTCTGCCATTCGCGTTCTGCCAACTCCCAATTGCCTTGCCGTGCGAAGCCGTTCCCCTTGCGAACTTGTGAGGAGCCGTATGAGAACCAGGGAAGGTCCAACGTAGCTTGTTCCTGATTCGTAGTTGGCGCAACGAACGACCAAGACTGTCGCGCGGCTGCCAGCAACACGCGTCCATCTGCACTTTGCGTATGCATCGTCAGATCTGGATAGAGTTTTTCTGCCTGTTTTCGGTCGACGGAGACCGTCTTTTCGTTGATGCGTTCTCCAGTCTTGACATCCACGATGGTCCATCGCACCGTCAAATGCTCAAGTTTTTCTTTCGTTTTGAAGATGCGAAACCGCTTCTTTTCGTTCGGGTCTGGAGGAGGGATGTCGAGCTCGCTCTCCAAAATGTTTCCCTGCAGTATGTAGTCCATGCCGGCGCGGCGTGACGAAGACAAGGTCGCCATATCGTTAGGTTGATTATCAAACGATACTAGCTGAATGCCACCGATCTGCGACAACTCTTTGGGATAAACTGCGGCCACTACTGGGCTGGGCTGAGGTTGCGCGCGTTGCATAGCGTTCAGCAATCGCTCGGTTGCGTCGGTTGTTCCCCCAATCGGAGCCACTGCGATTCGGACGAGCCCAGGCTTCGGCACTTGAGCTGCCTTCCAAACATGCATGGGCGCAGTCATCTTACATCCACAGGCGGTTAAGAGTCCCGCTCCCAGGAATACGACAACACGCCAAAATTTTTCTAACCGATCCATACGCTTTGCCTTTCGGAGCCGACCGTAGCGGAAGGATGGCCAGATAAACAAGACAAGATGCGGAATTGGCGAGAAATCGGGGGATAGGGTAGGAAGATCCCACTAAGAATCAATAGACCGGTATTCCGTTGGGGCATGACCTTCGCCCGAACTCAACTCGTTCAATTCGCCCCTGATGCACCGAACGGCACAAGTGGACATGGGGCCGCCCCCAGTCGGCTCGTCCGCTCGTCCGACTGGAGCGCAAGGTTCGATAGCTATAAACCTGATGAACCGAACGGCACAAGCGGACATGGGGCCGCCCCCAGTCGGCTCGTCCGACTGGAGCGCAAGGTTCGTAGCTATAAACTTGAAGCACCGAACGGCACAAGTGGACATGGGGCCGCCCCCAGTCGGCTCGTCCGACTGGAGCGCAAGGTTCGATAGCTAAGTTAGAATTCTATCTCTCAGTTCGAATCGCTCGACACTTTTGCAGCGCGTATCTGTGACAGCAAACTTTCGATCTTCTCGTGG
>JBEBHM010000563.1:0-5874 GCA_040080875.1 Pirellula sp. | reverse complement strand
TATGTGCCCGCGTTCCGGGCAGAAGGATGGTTGATGGCGAGCTCTGGCGAAGTCGCCAGGGCGTTGGGCCAATCGAAACGCTGCTCGATATGGGGACCGAGCGGGGCCTGAAGTCGATGCTCGCTACCACCGCCGCCCATTTCGAGGATGGCTTCCATCGCAACGGCTTCGCATGGGTGACTTGCGGCTGGGAAATGAGCCTAGTCGAAGCCCGCAAGATTTATGGTTATGGCGGCCGCAACGGCATGGATGGGCTGCACCTCTGGCTCACCGAAATCCGCAAACGTTGGCCCGACGCGAAACTCATTACCCAGGGTGAGTTCGGCGAACTATGGCGCTCTCATGTTAAGAACAACGAAAAGCTCGACTATCGATTCGTGCACCGAGGCTGCGGCATCCGCGCCTCGCAAGAGGATCTAGAGATTAGCTGGTTCATGAACCGAGATTTTCGACTCGCGTTGCTCCGAAATTGGAAGCAAGACGGCCGGCCTAAGGTGATCGATTTCACCCGATACGATCTAACGGCCGAGGAACCCGTCGACCCCGAATTCGGCAAACAATCGCGGAACTGGAGTCTGATGAACCGGATCAACCAGAAGGGTACCCGTCCGCAGGACCAGCCCGTCGTGCTCACCGATTTGACCGCTGAGGAGCAAGCGCTTATACGTCGGCGCTACCCGGAGCTTTTCGCTTCGGACGTAGACTTAGAGTAGCATTGTTAGCCGAATTTAGGATTATCAAACTCACAATCGTGCACGAGGACTTGTATGAAACGCAGATCATTTCTTGCCACAGCTACCGGAGTTGCAGCCAGCGCAGCGTTCCAGCCGTTCGCAATCGGGAAGCCCGGCAAGTCTGCCAACGGCAAGCTCAACATCGCTTTTATCGGATCGGGCGGTTGGATCGCGCAACAGCCCTACAACCAGGGATGCTCTGAGGAAAACCTCGTAGCCTTTTGCGATGTGGACCGCAACCATTGCGCGGAAAACATGATGAACTGGCGAACAGACCAACCGTTTTTCGACGACTTCCGCGTAATGCTCGACAAGATGCACAAGCAGATCGACGCGGTGGTCGTTTCTACGCCCGATCATACGCACTTCGCAGCCACCATGGCGAGTATGGAGCGCGGCATCCACGTTTACACCCAGAAACCGCTTACCCACAACATTTGGCAATGCCGGACTTTGTTGAAGGCCAAGGAACACTACAAAGTGGTAACTCAAATGGGAAACCAAGGGCACGCGGGCGATGGTATCCGCCAGTCGGTCGAAGCGGTGCGAATCGGATTGATCGGTGATGTCAGCCAAGTCTTCTGCCGAAACGACGGTCCGAACATGAGCGGCAAGCACTTCGCTAACCCTTCAGCAATGCCGCCGCCGTCATCAACCGTGCCCGACGGACTCGCGTGGGATCTGTGGCTCGGTCCGGCGAAGAAACGTGACTTCAACTCAGACTATCATCCAGCTAAGTGGCGCTCGTTCTGGGACTTTGGACTCGGTATGCTCGGCGACTTTGGTTGCCACACATTGGATACTCCGGTGTGGGCTCTCGATCTCGATCCACCCACAGTGGTCGAGTGCCTACATCGCGAAAAATCACTCGAGGGAGTGATTCCGAGAGCCAGCCACATCCGGTTTCATTTCCCGGCCAAAGGCGACCGTGGGCCTGTGAAGCTCGACTGGTTCGATGGCCCGCAGGACTGGACTAAAGTAGGACGTATCGAAAAATTCGGTGTGGAAAATGCCGCTCACCGTGGACAAGCTTGTTGGCTTCTTGGCTCGAAAGGGATGCTCGGGTGCGGAACGCACGCCGGTGCACCACTTATTCTACCGGAAGAATTGAGCGGCGAGTGGAAGGCACATCCCCCTACTCAAACCATTCCTCGCGTTGCGGGTGGACCGTTTCGCGAATGGCTAAGGGCGATCAAGGGCGATGGCCCGGAACCAGGATCGAACTTCAACTACGCCGCCAAGCTTACAGAAATTATCCTGTTGGGAGTTCTGGCCCAGCGATTTAACACGCGCATCGAATGGGACGCCAAAACAGGTCGCGTTACCAATCACCCGGAACTGAGCGACTTCGTTAGGGAACCAGCCCGACAAGGCTGGAACTACGGCGACAACCTGTGAAAATAATGCTGCCCATTGCGAGGTGAGGTCAATCCGCTCTTGCGCGAGCTGGATGGGAATCTGTGCTAGCGCTCTGTCCAGATTAAAATTTGGGGTTGGACGTAGTGGATCTTGTTAAAGATCCCTGAACCACAGGACCTTTAACAAGGTCCACTACCCAAAAAACTAATCTGGACGGAGCACAAGGAGCACAGGACCTTTAACAAGGTCCACTACCCAAAAAACTAATCTGGACGGAGCACAAGGAGCATAGGACCTTTAACAAGGTCCACTACCCAAAAAACTAATCTGGACAGAGCACAAGGAGCATAGGACCTTTAACAAGGTCCACTACCTAAAAAACTAATCTGGACAGAACACTGGGAGCAAAGGCGTCTAGCGATTCCAGCCTGTGAGCGGGTGCGATCCTCTCTCTGAATTTTTTGTCCAAAGTAAAACTCCCTCTTGGCGCTCCGCGTCCACTGTATCACAATACGGGTACACAGGTTATCTACGGGGGAAGTATGCATATCGAGATTTCACTGCATGATGGCGTTCCTATCTATCGTCAAATTGTCAATCAAGTCAAATACCTGGTCGCATCGGGAAAGATTCGGGCCGGAGATGAGTTGCCGCCGATCAGAACTCTGGCCGAGCAGCTCATGGTCACTCCCAACACCATTGTGAAAGCCTACGGTGAGCTGGAGGATGAGGGTGTCGTGTTCAAGAGGCGTGGGGCGGGTACTTATGTTGCAGACCTCAAGTCTCCTCTCGCTAGAAAAGAACAAAGGCGAATCCTGGAACAACGTGCAGATGCGCTGCTCACCGAAGCCAAGCAATTGAACTTCACTTTCGATGAAGTCCTCGATCTACTTGGGAAACGGAACGCAATCATCACCAAGTCGCTGGCACAGTCAGTCTCCAAGGAGAATTTCCATGTTGGATAACGTCGTTGAAGTTCGAGATTTGTCGCGGCGATTTGGAGACTTGACCGCTCTCGATCAAATCAGTTTGGATGTTGAAAAGGGTTTTGTTTATGGTCTAGTCGGTGTCAATGGCGCTGGCAAGACGACTCTTATCAAACACTTGCTCGGGCTGCTCCGCGCAAAACAAGGGACCGTGCGAGTCTTTGGCTTCGATCCCGCTTCGCATCCGGTCGAAGTCTTGCAAAGAATAGGCTATCTTTCCGAAGAACGGGAAATGCCTGAATGGATGTCGATCGATGAGCTGATGCGTTATACGGCCGCATTCCATTCCAAGTGGGACCATTCGTTGGCTCAGGAGCTGCTAAGTACATTCCGTTTGGATGGCAGTAAGAAGATCAGGAATCTGTCCAAGGGAATGCGGGCGCAAGCTGGTTTAGTGGCCGCAGTTTCACACAGGCCAGATCTGCTTCTGCTGGATGAACCCTCGACGGGGCTAGATCCCGTCGTACGCAAGGACATTTTAAACGCGATCATCCGTACAGTTGCCGACGATGGCAGAACGGCGATCTTCTCATCGCATTTGCTGGACGAAGTGGAAATGATGTCCGACTACGTTTTCATGTTCGACCGAGGTAGGCTGGTTTTGCAAGGAGTGCTGGACGAGGTCAAGCAGCAGCATCAAATGGTGTCGGTCCGGTTTAGCGATACGGAAATGGACTTGCCGCCTGTCGCGGGCGTTTTGTCCGCAGAGCGCCGAGGAAGTAGTTGGTTGATGGTGTGGGATGGCACAAGCGAACAGGCCGCCCATCGATTGGCGGCATTACGTGGCGAAGTGACACAATCGCGAAACGCTTCGCTTCAAGAGATTTTCGTAGCCCGCGCCGGGCGCGAACTCCTGGCTGAATCGGAGGTGTAGTCCGATGCAAACTCCGATACAAGCAATGCTTTGGGAACTCATGCGGACAAGCAGAGTCGAGATTCTGCTTCGCGTGGGGGCGATGTGTTGCTTCATGGTGATGACGAATCTGGTATCCCGAGATCTCGGTGATTTTCAAAATCAAGTGGTTCGTGGAGTTGCGGTCACAATGCTCATGATGACTGCTCCATTTTCGCAGACATGGCTGGGCGAGTTGGACAGTAACTCCCGAGGTTTTTGTTTTCGGTTGGGGTTTGTTCGCCCTATCTCTACGTTGCAGCTGGTGCTGGTTCCACTCCTCTTTGTTGTCCTTTCGTCGATGGCTTGTTATCTGATTCCCGCAGTTCTCGCGAGCTACCTTTGGAATTCGCCGATGCCGCTGCTTGGCCCGGCTTTGTTGATTGCTTTGATTGTTCAGCTGTCCGTTGCAGTTGTTTGGTCGTGTGCAACTCGCTCGTCCAAGGTACTAGGCATTGTTCTGCTGGCAATAGTAATCATGGGGCTAGCGGTATTCTTTGTGATACGGAGCAATAGTCCTGATCCCATTTTGCTCGCGCTTTCAAGACCCGGATACTTTGATCTCAGTTGGCAACAATACTTGCTTTGTTTTGCAATCATGCTCGCGACGACCATAGCCACAGTCTTTGCAGTCGATCGCCAACGTCATGGAGACGAATGGGAGTTCACGGCAATCACACGCATTTTTGGCTACACTCGCACAGCGGGGACTTTCACGCAATCGATTCGTCATCCGTTTCGGACGATGGTGACGGCACAGTGCTGGTACGAATGGCGGCAGTTCGGAACCAAAGTGCTTATTGCAGGTATATTGGCATCTGTTTTCGTGATCTCTTTTCTCGTTGTGTGCAATCTTCTTTACCCGGGACGAAACCCCAACACGGTGACTTGGATCATCGCACTTGTGCTGAGTCCAGTGTTCTTTCAAATGATTGGTACTGATGGGGCCATCGGGCTCAAGAACGTGCACGGCGCGACGAGGCTATCACTGTTTGATGCAACACGCTCGCTGTCCAACGACCAGATTATTTTCGTTAAGCTCATCGTTATTGCAGCCAGTTCTCTGGTCGCCTGGCTTTGCATGGCAACGGCAGCCGGCATCGATCTGTTTTTGCTTGGAAACTCCGAAAACTGGACTGCCAACCACCTCGTTCCGACGGCACTTGCCGATGCCATTCCTAAGATTTCGGCTCAAATGGGGTATGTTGGATGGCTTGTCGGACTATCCAATTTCCTGCTGCTTTTTGTCAGCAGCAGCTCCAGTTTTTTGGCGTTCGGACTATGGCTGCCTGTTTACCGTTGGCGTATCGTTTTGGCAGGCGCAATCTTGGTGTTGCACGCTTCGATCTTGGTTTTCGCTTTGAAGTACGGTTGGCGATTTCCGTTCGCCCTGACTGCTTATGGCTATCTGCTTGCAGGGCTGACGATCTTTGTCTGCGTCGCAAGTATTTGGGAATCGCTCAAGTTGGGGGCAATGAGACGTAGCTATTTCATTGCGTTTGGCAGCCTATGGGCGATTTACGTGATCTCGGCTGTTGTACTTTTTAGCAAGGTAGCCGCACATATTCCGATTGCCATACCAACCGTAGCGATCGTTCTCTTGGCCGCACTCCTGATGGTACCTTTGGCAGCGACAGCCGTCGCGCCGCTTGCTTACGCGACGCATCGGAACCGTTAAACGATCGGCCGTAGTGCGTTGTCCAGATTAGATTTTTGGGTAGTGGACCTTGTTAAAGGTCCTGTGGTTCAGGGATCTTTAACAAGATCCACTACGTCCAATCCCAAATTTTAATCTGGACTGAGCACTAGTGCTCTGTCCAACTTAGATTTTGGGATTCTCCTTTTCATAGTATTTTTGGATACTGGTCGCAACCAAGGAGGATGCGATGAAAAAAGAATTCCT
>JBEBHM010000562.1:0-5876 GCA_040080875.1 Pirellula sp. | reverse complement strand
GAGCCTGAGGCGCTAGCCGAGCTTTATGATCGATCGGCTAGCGCCTCAGGCTCAATTAAGCGAATGATGTGGTATATCGGAAAGCGAGACGGCCTCCCAGGCCGCTGGGGTATCCTCAGCAACTACTTCTTGGGTGGCCCCAGGTCATTCATGCTATCGGATCGACCAGGCGGTATGTCGGGGATTGCATCCTTGGGCGGCTGATATTCCGGTTCTCCACAGCCAACGATCACCAACAACACGACAAGCCAAGCCGCATTGAAAACGAAACCTATTGAAACAAGGCCCATTGAAATCGAACGCGGCGAAAACGAACGCGGCGAATCCATGCGATTGCTCTTTGTAGACATCATTCGTAGTTGGGCACAACCTCGGTACTTGAGCGAGTCGCCATCGACTCGATCACGCCAGGCGGCTTAGGATTTGGGGAGAGATCTTGCGGGCCGCCCGCCTCGTAGGCAATGAATCGAACGCTGCCATCGGCCAGCGCCCAATTGCCACCTCCATGATGCAGGCTCCAAAAGTGATATCGTTCCAAACTGTTCGGGTCATTGATCTTGCCCGGTCGATAAAAATCGGGCTTGGAGGTTGGATCCGTTGCGCGTTCGAAGACACCCAAGACCACGTCGGTCGCACCGAAGTGCGGAAGATCGCCAGCGCCTGCCCATTGCCACCCGTAATAGAGCGAGCTTGCCGGAGGCCGTTCACCTATCATGAGCGTGTTCGAAGTCCCATCGGTGATGGACGAAATGCGAACGCTGGAATTGACGTAGATCATTCCATCTTGACCGCCTGCTTCTTTGAATTGACTACGCCCGGAAACTCCCAAATACGTAGTCAAAGCGTTTTCCTCACCAGCAGCGCGAGTCCACTTCTGCTCCCCTCGCACGTCCGATGGACAGATAAACGTAGGACAAGTCACGCCGTTGAGAACTCGACCATCGGAGAGCGTTTGGAACCAAGGCCACGCGGCTGCCACACCGCGTTTGTCTGCTGCGTCGTAAAGATTCCCATATTCAAAATAGGGTGAGGTGCGAAACATCCAACTCCAAAACGGGCCTTCAACCGGGTACGAACTGTTCGGCATGATGCCGCCTGGAGGCGATTCGCGAAAGTAAGTGCTGTACCACGTCATTCCGATTTGATGACCAGAAGGAAATCGCTTGTATGCGTCATGAAACAAGTGCAATGCCAACGCTTGTTGCTTGAGGTTATTGGCGCATTTGATGCGTCTGGCCGCTTCGCGTGCCTGCTGGACTGCAGGGAGCAACAAGCCGATGAGTATTCCGATAATTGCGATGACGACCAGCAGCTCGACAAGTGTAAAAGCAGTCGTATGCCGTCTAAAAGTAACGCGATTCATGATAGATAAGTTGGGTATGGGCCATGGCGCGCGGACAATCTTGTGAATAGTGTAAGGATTCCTTGAAAAGAACGAAACCGTTTTAAAAAAAACTTTGCAAGATACCTTCCATTCCAAGGCATTTGGGCTATTCGTGGCTTTGTGAGGACTTCGTGAGGAGGCAATCTTGGGCTCCCGCGACGTTATAATCATCCCAAAATGACAAGCGCCCTACTTTGCGTCGTCAATCCTTATTTAAGGGTTTGGAGGTGGTGGATCTTGTTAAAGATCGCTGCGATCTGGGAGGTTTGACAACCTCCACAACCCCAATTGTTAGCCGTGAAGACGCACCAGGAATTGCCAATGATTAACCCAAAACTAGCTCGCGCGACGCTCCTGCAATCAATGCTCTTGGGATGCATTTTTTCGGTTTGGAGTTACGCACAGGAACCCATTGTCGATAAGCCGCTCGCCCCAGAAGAAGCCGCTCGAACCATGGTTTTGCCCGAGGGTTTTCAAGCAACCCTTTTCGCAGGCGAACCAGACGTCCGCCAACCCATTGGCTTTTGCATTGATGATCGCGGCCGATTGTGGGTTGCGGAAGCGTTCAACTACCCGGTGCACGGAACAACCCCCGGTGATCGCATCCTGATCTTCGAAGATACAGACGGCGACGGACGTTTCGACAAACGCAAAGTCTTTTACGATCAATTGAACTACGTTTCCGGTATCGAAGTTGGCTTTGGAGGTGCATGGGTTATGTCACCACCCTACTTCTATTTCATTCCGGATCGCAACGGGGATGACGTTCCGGACAGCACGCCCGAAGTTTTGCTCGACGGATTCGGAAACCACGCCAATTCCCACAACATCGCTAACGGTTTCGCGTGGGGACCCGATGGATGGCTCTACGGAACACATGGTCGAACGAATTGGTCTCGCATTGGCAAGCCTGGTGCCAACGATAGCGAACGCATTCAATACGACGGGGGCGTCTATCGATATCACCCCATTCGACACGTCTGGGAACCGTACGCCGATGGCACTACCAATCCATGGGGAATCGATTGGAATGAGTATGGAGAAGGATTTGTCTGCAATTGCGTCAACCCACATCTCTTCCACGTCATCCAGGGTGCCCACTACGAACCTTGGCGGAATCGAGCATCCAGCCAGCATGCGTACGCGAGGATTGACACGATCGCAGACCATTTGCATTTTGTGGGTAAGCAAAATGTACGAGATGGTCTTGGATCGCATGAAGAAGATGCCGCAGGCGGTGGGCATGCGCACTGTGGGACGATGGTTTATTTGGGCGACAACTGGCCAGACGAGTACCGTAATGACGTATTCATGAACAACATACACGGCAAGCGTATCAACCATGATCGACTGAGCCGTTCCGGTTCTGGGTACATCGCGAGCCATGCACCGGATGTAATGCGGTCTCGCGATCCGTGGCATATGGGCGTGACTCTCCAGTACGGACCTGACGGTGGCGTCTTTGTACTGGATTGGTCCGATACGGGCGAATGCCATAGCGTTCGAAATACCCGAAAGGAAACCGGGAGGATATTCAAAGTCACGTACGGCACGCCCAACACCAAGCAAGTCAACTTGGCCGAACTAACAGATCTCCAGTTGGTGAATTTGCACGCACATCGCAACGAATGGTATGTACGACACTCGCGGAGATTGCTTCAAGAACGCATGGCCAAGGGCTCCGACATGAAAGCCGTACGGAACAATTTGTTGCAGAAGTTCACCGCAGCCAACGAAATTCCGCTAAAGCTTAGGGCACTTTGGACTCTGCACGCGTTGGGCGGATTGGAGTCGAGCTTTTGGGCGTCGCAGTTGGCGCACGCCAACGAGCATATAAGAGCGTGGGCGGTTCGATTCCTTTGCGAAGACAATTATCCATCTGCCGAAAATGTCGCTCGACTTGCAGAGCTAGCTGCCAAAGATCCATCTCCCATCGTTCGGCTGTATCTGGCCAGCGCTGTTCAGCGATTGCCGGCCCAAGATCGTTGGAGCATTCTTGAGTCCTTGATGCTACGCGGCGAGGACGCCGGAGACGCCAACTTGCCATTGATGATTTGGTACGGCTTGGAGCCGCTCGTTGATACCAACGCTGCCAAGTTTCTTGCGTGTGCTCAAGCATGCAAAATTCCTCTTGTGCGCGAGCACATCGCTCGGCGAGCGGCATCCAGCTCGGCATCGACGGAGTCTATTCGCGGACTGGTTCAAATGCTTGGCGGAACGAGCAACTCGGCGATTCACCTCGATTTGCTGCGAGGAACCCTCAAAGGGCTTGAGGGGCGGCGCTCGGTGGATATGCCGGTTGGATGGACACAAGTCTGGGCCAGTTTGCAAAACAGTTCACACCGCCAAGTCAAACAATTGTCGACGGAATTAGCTCTATTGTTCAATGATGCCAACGCATTGAAACAGCTCAGTGTTCAGGCCGTTGACAAGAAGCAGGGCACGGAAGACCGGCAGCGGGCGATCAGCGCGCTGGTTGCGAAAAAATACTCGTCGACTGCGGACTTGCTCCTTGGACTACTGGAGGACCAGAACGTCAATCAATTGGCAATTCGTGGGCTGGCAGAATTTGACCATCCCGCTACAGCTTCTACTCTCCTCAAGTCGTTCCAAGGGTTACCCCCTGCTGCACGGCAAGATGCTCTTCAAACACTTGCATCACGCAAGAGCTGGGCCACGTCCTTGCTGGACGCCATGGAGACCGGGACCGTTCCGAGAAAAGTTGTTTCGGCGTACACCATCCGGCAGCTTCATTCGCTCGGGGACACCGCCATCATCGATCGTGTAAGAAAAGTATGGGGTGAGATTCGAACATCCAACTCCGACAAGGCAAAACAGATTTCAGACTTGAAGAAAAGGCTGTCGCCGACCGCAATTGCATCCGCAGATTTGTCGAATGGGCGGGCGATGTTTGAAAAACATTGCGCAGCCTGTCATCGGTTATTTGATTCCGGTGGGAAAATCGGACCGGACATCACTGGCGCACAGCGAACCAACCTCGACTATTTGCTTGAAAATCTCATCGACCCAAGTGCTTCGGTAGCCAAGGATTTTCAAATGGAGTTGATCTTGACCAAGGAAGATCGTGTGGTGACTGGTTTGGTGGTCTCGGAAAATGAAATGGCGGTCACCATCCAGACAGTCAACGAACAAGTCGTGATTCCAAAGAATGAAATCGAAAGCAGAAAGCCCTCACAAGCCTCGTTGATGCCGGACGGCATCCTGCAGCCATTTTCGTTTTCGCAGATCCGCGATTTGATGGGCTACCTTTCAAGCCCATCGCAAGTGGATTTACCAAGGGCATTACCGTAAGCAAGACCACTCCTCATCTCTCAACCGTCAACCCTGTCGCAATCAATCCCAAGATATGCTGCAAATCGTTTGGATTGATGGGTTTTGTCAGATAGCCATTCATTCCAGCGTTCTTGCACAGTTCCTCGTGCTGTTGATCATGATGGGCGGTCATGGAATAGATGGGTACGGTGATTCCTTTCGCTCGAATTCGCTTCGTGGCTTCGATTCCGTCAAGTTCCGGCATGTCCAGATCCATCAAACACAAGTCGAACTTTTGAGCTTCGATCAACTCGGCAGCTTCTCGACCATTGTTGGCAACAACTGGCGATTGCCCCATCAATTCGAGCATGCCAAGCAGAACACATTGATTGACAATTCCATCCTCTGCGATCAGGACTTGCAACTTGGGCAATTCGGATTTGGCTGGATCGTTCCATCCCGGAGATGATTCGGTCTCTATGAGCGTTTGATTGGCATAGCAATCGAACTGGCTGGCAATCGAGTTGATCAATTCGATGCCATAACATGGTTTGACGAGCGACGTCTGATGTTCCGTGGGAGGACAGTCCGGGCCTAGGGCAATCCATGTTCGTATCGTGCTCTTGTGCGACTTTGCTTCCGCCAAGATTTGAGCTCCTTCAGGGCCGGCTGCAATGACTGCATCGAATTGTTCCCATGCTGGGCGTTCGTCCGCAAGTTGATCGAACCATGACTCAAAGCTGATGACCCGTGCACCATAATCGGTCAGAGCTTGCTCTAAACAAACTCGTGATCCGCGACATGGATCGACGATCAAGAAGATTTGACCTGCAAAGCGCAAGGCTGGCCGACTCGGCTTCAGTTCCGCGTCCGGATCGGGTTGCAAGGGGAGAACAATTGCAAACTCACTGCCCACGTTTTCTTGGCTGGAGACCTCGATCGATCCATTCATCAATCGGACAAGTTCTGAGGAGATGGCAAGACCTAAACCAGTGCCTCCGAAGCGCCTTGTGGTACTGTTGTCCGCTTGCGAAAACGCTTCGAAGACCAGCTTCTGCTTGTCCTCCGGAATGCCGATACCGGTATCGATGACACGAATTTTCCAAGTCGGCTTCTCGGACGTATGAATCTCGACTCGCACCTCTACGTAACCAATCGAAGTAAATTTGATCGCGTTTCCAAGCAGGTTTAGGACGATTTGGCGCAACCGCGTAGGATC
>JBEBHM010000561.1:0-5878 GCA_040080875.1 Pirellula sp. | reverse complement strand
GTCGGTGGACCTTTTGAATTCGGCGAAAGGTACTCGCAATTCGCTCCATTCTGTTGAAACGAGCATCGTTCGTATTGTTCCGTGCGAAAGCCCTTCTTTCATTCGAAGCAAAGCAACATATTTGTGCAGCTCGTGTATGGCTTGTCGAGCTGCCTGATCGCTCCGTTTCAACTCAATAATGACGCGATTGTTGAATCGATCTCGCGCAAGGATATCAATGAATCCACGCGTTCCGATCAAATTTGGTAACGGAAACTCGATTGCAATCAATTCAAGCCCGGGTTCAAGCTTTTCTAAACAGTTTGCAAGATTGTTACGGATGTCCGATTCGAAAACCATTTTGCTCATGATCGAATGCCTAGGATTGAATGTCTCATCTGAGTAATCGCAACTCGTGCGACAAAAGTGGTTCAGCCTTAGCGGGGTCGCCATAGTCCGACACCAAAGGACTTTCACCTGTTCTCTTTCGTGGCGGATGGCTTCGTCCAAGTAGAGGATTCTACAGTTGGAGTTGCTAAACGTCTTCCTCTTATGGCCGTCGTTTGTGCCCCATGACGAACCGATCGAAGATTCTGTCGCGGTTGGCTGCCCCGGTCACGCCCTCCTGTGTCAGTAGACATGGTCGACCGTGGTTGGCGAGCGTCGCGATGATATCAATTTCATATTGCACAAGAATTGTTCGATTGGCACAAACGATTCATTGCCAAAACGCTCGAGTTATCCACACTCCCTCAGTTTTTTAGTCCCAAAAACGCTTCCGTGTTTGGACACCGCAGCATTCCACAGGCGGGGAATCGGAATTCACCATTTTCGCCTAGAACCGTTAAATCAAGCGCAAACAGCCTTTCGCGAATTCAACTTTTGTGGCCTAAACGTTAAACTGATGACCTAAGGTGTCAAGAAGCTCCTTGATATTTGTCCGCGGAGAAAAATCATCAGTCAAAAATCAAAGATCGAATGGACAGACGCAACCTGGAATCCGGTTCGAGGCTGCACAAAGATCAGCCCCGGCTGCAAACACTGCTATGCAGAGACCTTTGCCGAACGGTTTCGCGGTGTTCCTGGACATCCGTATGAGCAGGGATTCGACTTGCGCCTTGTACCGGAAAAATTGGCCGAGCCACTCAAATGGCGCGAGGCACGTTTCATCTTTGTGAATTCAATGAGCGACTTATTCCACCCCGATGTTCCGGATACGTTCATTGTCGCCGTAGCGAAAACCATGCGGCTGGCCAACTGGCATACCTATCAAGTGCTGACAAAGCGGGCGGAACGTATGGTGCGGCTGCTTGATACCAAACTCAAGTTTGTCGCGGACCAAAAACACATCTGGTGGGGAGTGAGTGTCGAGGATCGGAAGTATGGAATTCCCAGAAGCGAACTGCTACGGAAATCGGTTGCGGCAATGAAATTCTTATCTGTCGAACCGCTCCTTGAAGACTTGGGAAAAGTCAAGCTTTCAGGAATCAACTGGGTAATTGTCGGCGGTGAAAGTGGTCCTGGGGCACGCAAACTGAACGAATCCTGGGTGCGTTCGTTGCGCGATAAATGCATCGCTGTTTCGGTGCCGTTCTTCTTCAAGCAGTGGGGCGGCGTCAGAAAGAAAGAGACGGGGCGAGTATTGGATGGCCAAACGCATGATGAATTTCCCACCTACAGTCGGAACGAAAATGCTTACACAGATGCTGAACGGAAAAATCTAGTTACTGAGATTTCCGACTTGTCTACAATCAATTGGGACGTGCCTGAGCTGGTTTGAATGGAAAAATGACGCACAGGGCAGGCGATAAGTTCTTTGACCATAAACGACTCTGGTCTTTGCGAAAAGACGAGATCCTGAGTTGTTACCTTGCTGCGTACCTGCCCAAGATAATGATGCTTCGAAAACCGGTACTCATCGTTGATGCTTTTGCAGGGCCGGGTCGATTCAAAGACAGTGCGGACGGCTCGCCTCGCATAATATGCCGTTGCGTTCGCGAAACTCAGGACAAGAACCTGACGGCTCGTCAGCCCGTGTCAGTATGGTGCATTGAGAAGATCCCGACTTTGCACAGTCAACTTGTTTCCAATATCGATGAGTTTACATTTGCCGTTGCTCACAATGGCGCATTCGGCGATTTTGCGGCGGAGATTGCTGCTCAAACCAGGACCTCAAGCGTCTTTCTCTACGTCGACCCTTTTACGGTAGAAGGTTTAGTCTGGTCTGAACTCAATCGGATCTTTGCTGGTCTGGGTGAGGGCAACAGCGTGGAAATCTTGCTCAACTTGAATTCGCCAAGTTTTGTACGAAGAGGACTAGCGCTCTTAAAGTCCAGGGTTGCAGCCATCGATGAGGATGAGACTGCGGTTGATGCAGAAGACCAGGTAGACGCAACATTCGATACGTTAGATGCAGTCGCGGGAGGTCGATGGTGGCGAGAATTACTCTCTTCCAGTACCAATTATCCTACGATCGTGCAAGAATTTGTTCAGGAGTATTGCAAGCGACTATCCTCACAGTTCAGTGAGGTGGTAAGCCACGCTGTAAAGGCTAAACCTCATCACCAAGTTCCGAAATATCACCTAGTATTTGGCACCAGACACCTGGACGGGCTAACCTTGATGAACGATGAGATGGTGAAGAGCCGGCGCGAACTTGCAGACATGGCAATGGACCGACAACAACCAACTTTATTTGAAACCCGCTCGGAAGAGTTGGTGCCAGATGTCGACAGGCTTCCAGCAATCGTTCTTGAATTCGCGAAATGAACTCCACCGAATGTCGTTGCGCTTTGTGCCGTCAACAAAGAGCAATGGGATCGAACGCCAATCTACAAGTGCGCATGGGCTCGCTGAACGCTTTAGCAACTTGTCATCGCATACTATGCAGCTCGTACGCTAAATTGATCGAATAAAACGTCGGCTGCTCTTGTAACACATGACGAACCGTCCTGTGTTACCAACAACGCGTGTCGCTGCTACCGTTGGACCCAAGCATTATATGCGCGAACGCGCCCCGGTTTGACACGCCGGTGCTGCAATTGGGTGCAATTGGGCTAACGTTTCGGCGCGTCGTTCATAAGCGCCAATTGCAATTTCATCGTTCGACGACTTGAAGCGGATGCATCAACTTCAGTTTCTCGACATATCGTCAACGTCCAATTCTGCGTCGAAAACATCCACGTCACATCCGCCGACGCAGCAACTCAAAGGCGAACGACTATGTGTTCGCATGAGTCCCAAGAAATGCGCTCGCGGTTACAGAAATTCGGCGACCCGTGGCTCGGGCAGACTTGGGAAACTCGCGTATACTGCGTTGGGTTGATAGACCATCCAAGATCGAATTGCTCGGTGGCGATACTGTTTGTCTTTTTTCTATGCCATCCAAACAGAGATACTCATGGGTGCGGTAGACGGTATAGCCGACGGTTAACTGGGCGGAATAGGGGACATCATCCTAGGCTTCCAGTGCAGTTTATCACGGCGTCAAGGTCCGCCGTTCTCGCTGTCGCTCCGAGCGGCTGCTGCTTCGCGATTACGCGAAGACTCCACCTTGACTTGCCGTGAGGCGTTATCGCTGAGTGCCAATTACGGCATCGATAACATTTTGGAGGCCTATGACAGACCAAGACAATCAGACCAATTGGAAGGACATCTTCATTCGAGAGATTCGAGTAAATTACGTTGCCAGCAACAAGCCAAGAGTAAAAATCAGCGGACCAGTGGATATTGCTGACTTCGTTCGTTCTACTCGGAATCCAATTGATTGATCACGTGATCGTTTCCGACTTCGCATTCAAATCGCTTCGTGAAGACGATCGTTGCTGGACGTAATCGAGGGGATCACTCGCTTTGCCAATAGCGGGCTCCATCGGTACCAAGCCCAAGGCAGCTCCGATGCCGCTTAACTGTTGGCGAAGTCTTGACTTGCGAATAATGCGATTGAGTCCCATGCGTAACCCATGGTATAATCCTTGTTGAACGGTCCAATTTTACCAGGAGGCTTTTCATGAATTTGCGACTTGACCTGCCACAATCTCTCGAAACAACGCTGAAAGCACAGGCAACGGCGGCAGGCAAAGAAATTGAGGCGTTCGTAACTGAGATACTAGAACTTGCTCTCAGTCAATCCAGCGTAGAGCCAAAAGCATCCGTATCCCACGAACAGTTCAGTGAGAGACTACAGCGTGTGATCGACCTTCATCCACGTGGAAATGCTTCGATGGACGATAGTCGTGAATCGATTTACGCGGGTCGAGACGAATGAGCGTACTGCTCGATACCAATATCCTTCTCCGAGTGAGCAATACGCTTCATCCAATGCATATTGCGGCTAGAGAGGCGGTGACGATTCTCGAAGCCCATGGGACTGAGATGGCAATTGTGCCTCAGGTTATTTACGAGTACTGGGTGGTTGCAACGCGACCAGTGTCACCCAGCAACGGACTTGGGTTGACCTGCGTCCAAGCTGAACAAGATGTCGACAGTTGGTGTGAGCTTTTTCGTTTGTATCTAGATGAAAGGGGTATTTTCCGCAACTGGTCAAGTCTGGTTCGAGCGTATTCAATATCTGGCAAGCCCGCTCATGATGCTAGACTCGTTGCAGCAATGCAGCGCCACAACATTTTGGGAGTACTAACTTTTAATCTTGCGGATTTCGCTAGGTTTCCGTTCATTCACGCCTTGTCACCTGACGATGTGCGAAATGGTGCGAAGTTCCCTTAAATTCATCGCGAATTAAAAGTCAGCTTGGTTCCCAATCTGCTAATTCCTTAGCCGCAAGACTCAAGTCCTCGCCTTGCTCATCCACAGGAAATTCCACAGCGAATTTGTGGATCACTTGCTTTGCCAATAGCGGGCTCCATTGGTACCGAGCCCAAGGCAGCTTCCGTGAAGTGCGAATCCCGCTTTAACGACGACAATGAAGTCGTCAGATCGACTGCTGTGTGCCGTATAGCCGGTGATTGCTGAAGTAAGTGCTACCAACGCTCGACTGACAGTCCAGGAATCGCTTCCAAGTCGCTGTCAGTTGTTACGACCTTGCAATCTCCCAAATTCATCGCAATGGCTCCAATCATCATGTCAACGACTTGCATTGGGCGTCCGTTTCTTCTCAATTCCGAAGCGATGCGACCATAAGTTAGGGCACAATCTTGATCGAACGGCCAAATAGTACTACAGCGCAGAGTGGCATTGAGTCTGCCATTACAGAACGTCCAACCGGTTTTGCGGAGCAAAACCTCCACATGTTGCGCTGTAGTAATATTTAGCGTTGGCAGGACACCGATGAAGCGTTGAAAATTGCGATCGCGGCTTGAGCTCAACTCAATTCCGAATGCAATCTCTGCGACTACAGGAACGCAACTTCCAATGCGAACGCCCTGCAATGCAAGTTGTTTGGCTCGTTCGAAAATTCCACGACGTCGATGCATGTAGTCACTAAAGATACCGCTATCCAGTAGCAGCTTACTCAATCGACGATCCTCCGCAGCTTTTCTGCGTTGGCTTCAAAATTTGCCTTCTCCCAGCTAGTCGATTCCCGAGCTGCCTGACTTAGATCATCGCCGCCTTCGTCGACTGGAAAACTTGCTTCAAATTGCTCCATAGCTTGCAAGATACGGTGCGTTTCCTGAGGATCCTCTGTCGAATTCAAGTCCTGGAAAACACCATTGCGGACAATGAGCAAAGTCACCTCGGTACCAACAGAGAAATCTTTAGGCGCAACAACCTCGATCTTTCCATCTCGAACTATTGCAGTCAATTGTGTCATTGGAGTCTCTCCCTTCTAAATCGCCGAGCGTGTTCTATTCTGATCCATTATATCCCAATCGGGGGGGAATCAGAAGCAACTTCCGAAATGGAGGAAATTCAAGTGTCCAAGTGATTGCAAACGCTGGTT
>JBEBHM010000560.1:0-5886 GCA_040080875.1 Pirellula sp. | reverse complement strand
GTCACTGCCTGTGCTAGTCAACATGGACGGATTCTATCTATCGTTCACTCGCGAGCCGGTCGAGATTCCGGAGGTCGCGGATGTCCGAAAGTTCTTGCCTCCATTTGCAGCCAAACACCCAGGTTTCCGAGCATCAGCGCCTGTCGCGCATGGCGTAGCGGTGTTAGAGGGATCCGTGTACAGCTACTTCCGCTATCAAATGCATCTTGCCATGCAGAACGCCATCGACGTGCATCAAGAAGTCGCAAAGGAATTCGCCGAGCGATTCGGTCGCAGCTACGGACTTGTCGAAAAGTACCGGATGGACGATGCGGATACCGTGCTCGTTATGGCCGGTTCGTTTTCGACGAAAGGCAAGGCGGCCGTCAATATTTGGCGCGAGCAAGGGCTCAAGGTTGGGCTGTTGCGACTGCGGATGCTGAGGCCATTCCCGGCTACCGCAATCGTAAATGCCTTAAGCGGCCGGCGAGCAGTTGCGGTTATCGATCAAAACATCTCGCCCGGATTCGGCGGCATATTATTCCACGAAATCGCTGCCTCCCTCTGGTGCTCACCACATCGGCCACAAGTGTTGCGATCGTTCATCGGCGGATTAGGTGGTAAGGATATCGGCCAAGCAGAATTCAATCACGTTTTGGGCGTCTTGCACTCTCAAGAACTCGTCGAGAATTCAAGCGAGCCGCAATTGCTATTTACCGAGGAGGACTCCAAAACCATTTTTAGTCGACTCAAGATTGCCGGAAAAACCATGACGGCATCTGGATCTTTATCATCATGAAACTTAAACGCGATCACTTCAAAAATACCAAAGATCTGCCACTTGAGGAATATGTTGCGCCAGGTTCACCCCTCTGCGCCGGTTGTGGGGGTCTGACCACACTTCGGCAGATGCACAAGGTCCTGGGTGAAAACGTCGTGATCGTCAATGCGGCTGGTTGCATGAGCCTGTTAGCGGTATACCCGTATACTCCTTTGCGATCATCCTGGCTTTATACGACTATGGCCAGCGCGTCCGCAGGAGCGCAAGGAATTCGCGACGCGCTCGACGTGTTGATAAGCAAAGGTCGTATCCCTAAAAGTGAAGACTTGAAAGTTGTGGTTCTCGCTGGCGATGGATCTACCTACGACATGGGGATGTCCTCCACATCGGGCGCGATCCATCGCAACCTAGACTTCTGGTACCTCTGCTATGACAACGAGGCCTATGGCAACACTGGCTTTCAGATGTCTGCTGCATCGCCGCTTGGAGCGCACACTTCGACTTCGACGGCGGGCAAACACCAGTCCAAGAAAGATATCTTCGAAATATGGCGAGCTCAAAGTCCGCCTTACGTTGCAACCGTGTCTTCGCACGAGCCGGTTGACTTGGCTGAAAAAGTCTTTCGCGCGTCACAGCATTTCGGGCCGAAACTTTTCTTATCGCTTGCCGTCTGTCCAACCGGTTGGGGCTACCATCCGGCACAGGGGGACGCCATCGCGAAACTAGCCATTGAGACTGGCATTTGGCCACTCAAGGAAGCGATCCATGGCATGGTTCGCCACACGTACAAGCCTGCGAAGTTTCATCCCGTTGAGGAGTACCTGGAACCACAACTTCGTTTCAAGCATCTGTTCGAACCTATACGAGACGAGGCTACCCTAACGGCCATCCAGACAAGCGTGAATCGCTATTGGGAAAACGTTGACTTGGACAAAGAGTCGACAGCGTTTGAAAACGCGAAAACCTGCGAGACCCCTAAACCATTTTGAAGAGACTCATTGATGCAAAACCATTTTGAATTCGACGATCTTTGTGACAACCTGGGGCCGGAACAGATAATCCACATTCATGAGCCGTCGTGTGGACTCAAGGCGATTGTTGTGGTGGACAACACCGCCTGTGGACCATCCATCGGTGGAATCCGGATGGCGTCCGACGTTTCCACCAACGAGGTCTTTCGACTCGCTCGGGCGATGACGCTGAAGAACGCATCCGCAGGGCTTCCACATGGCGGAGGCAAAGCTGGTATTGTGGCAGACCCCAAGACTGCCGATAAATCCAAGTTGATCTTGGCGTTTGCCCGCGCGATTCGGAACCTGACGAGTTACATTCCCGGTCCCGACATGGGGACAGACGAAAGGTGCATGGCACTTATCCACAATGAAATCGGTCGCTCGGTTGGGCTGCCATCGGTCCTAGGTGGGATCCCTCTGGACAAGATAGGTGCAACCGGATTCGGGATCGCACAATGCGCGGAAATTGCGGCCGAACATTGTGGCTTGGACCTGAAGGGTGCTAGAGTGGCCGTCGAAGGCTTTGGCAATGTGGGGCGCCCGGCCGCTAGTTTTCTGTCGAAACTTGGGACGAAGTTGGTTGCGGCTAGCGATACGCAGGGCACGCTGTTCGACTCGTCGGGTATCAACATAGATCAACTCATCGAAATCAAGGAGCGAGGCGGCAGCGTGGTGGATATGGGCAAAGGCGAGAAACTAACTAACCAAGCCGTGTTCTCCGTGGATTGCGATATCTTGATCCCGGCAGCCAGGCCGGATGTGATCAACGCAGAGAATGCTCACTCCATCAAGGCAAGGGTGATGCTACAGGGTGCCAACATTCCAGCGACCGCCCAGGCGGAAACCATTTTGCACCAACGAGGCGTACTGGTTGTTCCTGATTTCATTGCCAACGCGGGCGGAGTAATATGCGCCTCGGTGGAGTATCACCAGGGCAGCCAAAGTGTCGCCTTTACCCAGATCGCTGAGAAAATTCGCCGCAACACACGAGAGGTCCTCACTCGCAGTCGTGATGCAGGAATTGAACCGCGCCAAGCCGCCGTCGACATGGCGAGAGAACGCGTCGTCGAAGCCATGTCGTATCGTTGTCAAGGTTGATGTGTCATGACAGGAAGAACGGCCGCGCATTCTTTAGATCATCTTTTTCGACCACAATCGGTGGCTCTGGTTGGGGCCAGTCGCAATCCTGGTTCAATGAGCGGTGTGTTGCTGCGCAATCTGCAGGAGAAGTTTCAAGGGCCCATATACCCCGTCAACCCTTTTGTTAAGCAGATCGGCTCATTGCCAGCGTATCCGACGATCGCTGCAATCCAGGCACCGGTCGATCTCGCCTTTGTTGCAGTCCCCGCCTCGCAAGTCGTAAGCGTCACGCAGCAGTGTATTGCCAAAGAAGTGAAAGCCATCGTAATGATCTCAGCCGGTTTTTCTGAAACCGGTGGCCAAGGGAAACTGCTGCAGGATCAAGTTTTAGAATTAGTGCAATCAAGCAATGTTCGGCTGGTCGGCCCCAATTGCCTGGGCATCATGAATACCGATCCGCTCCATCCACTGAATGGATCGTTTGGCGTGAAAGCTACCAAGTCTGGCAACATCGCGATCTGTTCGCAAAGCGGAGCGCTAGGATTTGTGTTTCCCGACTACATGCAACAATGGAACTTGGGTGTTTCGAGCTTTGTCTCGATCGGCAACAAGCTTGATGTTGGCGAAAACGATTTGTTGGCCTATTGGGCGGACGATCCGGCGACCGACGTGATTCAGCTTTATTTAGAATCGTTCCAAAATCCGAAAGCCTTTCGAGAGCTTGCCTGCGCCATTTCACTTCGCAAGCCCATCGTTGCCCTGAAATCAGGACGGACGAATACCGGTCGTCGCGCTGCCGGTAGCCATACAGCGGCTCTTGCAAGCCAAGACGTTGCGGTGGACGCATTGTTTCAACAATCAGGCGTGATTAGGGCAAATACGCTGCAAGAGCTTTTTGAAATCACAGCGGTTCTCGCTTCCCAGCCGCTGCCAAGTGGACGGCGAGTCGCCGTACTGACCGACGCGGGAGGCCCGGGCGTTCTGTGCGCGGACACACTTGAAACGTTGGGTTTACAAGTCCCTGCCTTGTCATTTGGGTTGCAAGAAGCAATGCGAAAGTTTCTTCGATCGGCGACAACCGTCACGAATCCCGTCGACCTGATTGCTTCAACGGATCCCGAAGAGTATCGCAAATGTTTACAGTACTTACTTGAGTCAGACGAAGTGGACGCGGTCATCGTGATCTTCGTCGCGAGGCTGGCGGAAACGTCGGAGTCGATTGCGAAAGTAATCCATCAAACTGCATTAGCATACGCAAATGAAAAAACCGTCTTAGGCGTGTTCATGCAATCAAGCGGCCAGCCTCATGCGCTGGCTTCGACGGAATATAGCGTCCCTTCATTCCAATACCCAGAGAGCGCCGCCCGAGCGCTCGCAAGTGCCGTCCAATACGCAGATCATCGTAAAATGCCATTCGGCCGCAGAAAGACTTTTGATGACATTCAAATCAACGAGGCGGAACGAATTATCCATAACGCAAGACGGAGAAGCGATTCTAGCCGTCATTGGTTACCCACTGAAGATGTCCAAGCATTGCTCAGGGCGTTTGGAATCACAACCCCACACGCCGAAATCGCCCATTCCGCAGACGAAGCGGTGGCTGCTTTCGAACGAATAGGCTCGCCTGTCGTGTTGAAAGTCGAAGCGTTGGACGTGCTTCACAAGTCCGATGTGGGTGGCGTCGAACTCAACTGTTGCGATAAGCAAGCCGTCTATTCTGCGTACCAAAGAATCATAGAATCGACTCCATCCGCTAGTCGGGCGCTGGTCCAGGAAATGGTTTCTGCCGAATATGAGACAATTATTGGAGTCACTCGCGATCCGCAATTTGGTGCGCAAATCGCGTTTGGCTCAGGCGGGACCATGGTCGAACTCATGGATGATGTCGTGTTTCGGCTTGCTCCGCTGACCGATATCGATGTCGACGAAATGCTTAACCGGACCAAAATGGGACGTATGCTTTGCAAAGGATTCCGCAATCGAAGACCTGGAGACGTAAACGCTCTCAAGGATTTGCTGGCCCGCGTTTCAGTCATGGTCGAGTCGATTCCGGAGATCATCGAAATGGATCTCAATCCAGTCATGCTTCTTGTTCCGCCTCGTGGAGTCCGGATTGTTGACGCAAGGATCAGTATTACAACGAATGTTCATTTAGATTGAATGATCTCATTGGCAAGCCGACTCAAGCCATCGCAAAGTCATTGTGCTTCTTGATGCGTTCGTGGGCTTCACGCTGAATAATGAATAAGGGGAATCGTTTTGTCATTTAGAGTCCGATACGGCGTTTTGAGGTAGGAAGATTAGGGGCGGGAAGCTTAGGGGCAGGAAAAGGTCGTTAACAGTTCATCTTCTTACCCCTGGTCACCTATGCATGAAACCAACCTTTAGTTATCCCGGTTTATTTAGCGGATCCCGAATCGATCGTGCTACCATGTCCCAATGCATGACGTGACTCAAATCCTGTCGCAGATTGAATCGGGTGATCCCTCTGCTGCAGAAAAGCTGTTGCCGTTGGTCTACGAAGAGCTGCGAAGACTTGCCAAGTCACGTATGGCCGATGAACGGTCGGATCATACATTGCAAGCAACAGCCCTGGTGCATGATGCTTTTATTCGTCTCGTCGACGTAGACAAGGTTCAACACTGGGATTCTCGTGGCCATTTCTTTTCCGCTGCGGCCGAAGCGATGCGGCGGATTCTGGTGGATCACGCCCGAAACCGCGATCGGCTAAAACGAGGTGGCCAATCGCAGCAACTCTCGTTGGATACTGTGGAATTGTTCTGGAAACCGGAATACGGCGACATTCTGGACTTGCATTCGGCCTTGGAGAAGTTGGAAGCCATCGACCCTCAGTCGGCAGAACTCGTAAAACTTAGGTGCTTTGCGGGCCAGTCACAGGCGGAAGCAGCGGCCTTGATGGGAATTTCGCGAAGTGCCGCAGATCGCCGATGGGCCTTTGCCCGGGCATGGCTTTACGGTGCTCTCAAATAAACAGTGCCTTAACGACACTTGCGCTGATCACAATCAACTAAC
>JBEBHM010000559.1:0-5891 GCA_040080875.1 Pirellula sp. | reverse complement strand
TAACGTCTCTTAAAAGCCGGTCGCTCGACCATCCAACTTAACTGATTCCCAAGAAAGTGCAGAACTAGAATGTCGTTAGAGTCTGATCGCGACGCAATTTTGGATTTAACCCAGAAATTATTGGTGGCGATCACGGCCGCGGACTGGGACACGTATGCAGAATTATGCGATGAATCGCTTACATGCTTTGAACCAGAAGCGCTGGGCAACTTGGTCGACGGCTTGGAGTTTCATAATTTCTACTTTAATCTTCCGACATCTTCGCCTGGTACGCCTGTCCAATCCACGATTGTAGCCCCTCATATTCGAATCATGGGAGATGTCGCGGTGATCGCCTATGTTCGTTTGACGCAGCGCGTCCACGAAGGAAAACCTGTTTCTTCATCGATGGAAGAAACGCGAGTGTGGCAGCGACAGCACAACAAATGGCGTCACGTTCATTTTCATAGAAGCCCGGCGAGATAGAGTCGGCAACAAACAAAATGCACCCACATGGATTCCTGCGAGTCACGGCGGCGAGTACTTCGATCGCCATTGCCAATCCAGCGTCCAATCGACTTGCTATCGAAAATGCTGTTCGGACTCTTTCAAACTCGGACATTATCGTTTTCGGAGAGTTGTGCCTGAGCGGCTATACATGCGGCGAGCTGTTTTTGCAAAAAAACCTCTTGGACGCATGTGTCCGCGAATTGATCCACTTGACCCAATCGATCAACACCAAGCAGCTCATCGTGGTCGGTTTGCCTCTCGTGGTGGACGCAAAGCTTTTCAACGTGGCTGCGGTGCTTTGTCAAGGCAAGATCTTGGGGTTGGTACCCAAGCAGCATCTTCCAACCTATCAAGAATTCTATGAGGGGCGATGGTTTCAGCCAGGTGGAACTCCCTCGCCACGCGAAGCACACATTTCGCTAGCCGAAAGCGACTCAGGGGGCGATTCATTCTATCGTTCGCATGCCGTAGTCCCATTCGGAACAGACTTGCTGTTTGCTTGCGGAAACGCCATCGTCGGTGTTGAGATTTGCGAGGACCTTTGGGTTCCAATCCCCCCGAGTTCGATGCAAGCCATTGCGGGCGCCAATATTCTCCTCAACCTCTCCGCAAGCAATGAGACGATTGGCAAGGCTAACTATCGCACGCGGTTAGTTACCACTCAATCCGGAAAGTGCATCTCGGCCTATGCCTACGCCGGGGCCGGCCCATCGGAATCTACGACGGACGTCGTATTCGGGGGCCATTGCTTAATTGCGGAAAATGGTTCCCTGCTGTGCGAGTCCGAGCGCATCGGGACCGGACTCAACTTGCCGACCGCACTTCAAGGAAACAGTTTATCGAGCCATGCAACGGCTGATATCGACTTGGATCGATTGGACCATGACCGCCGAGTGGCTGGGACCATGCATCAAACGAATACGTGTCTCTATCGTTCCGAGTATCGACGAATTCCATTTGAGTTGGAATTGGAGGATAGACCGCTGGAGCGATTCGTAGATCCGCATCCCTTCGTCCCCAAAGCCAGTACCGAACTCCAGGTGCGATGTGCCGAAGTGTTCGAGATCCAATGCGCTGCCTTGGCCAAACGCATTACGCGTGTACCGAGCGACGTGCCCATCGTTATCGGCGTGTCCGGTGGGTTGGACAGCACACTGGCGCTCATCGTCGCTGCCAAAGTGTTTGATTTGATGCAGTTGGGTTCGCGCCGCTTGGTGGGAATCACGATGCCTGGCTTTGGGACATCACAGAAGACGCTCGATAACGCATGCAAACTAACGCAGTTGTTGGGAGTGGAACTCGAAACAATCGACATCCGAGAGCGTTGTATGGGGATATTTAGAGATCTCAAGCATCGTCCATTCGGTCTTTCGCTCGAAAACAAAGACTATCAGTCCATGCAGTTCGAGCTTGAACAATTGCCTACCGAACGACGCAACGACTTGGTGTTCGAAAATGTGCAAGCCCGAATGCGAACCATGCTCCTGATGAATCGTGGCTTCGTTGTCGGAACCGGCGATCTATCCGAGTCCGCGCTGGGGTGGTCTACGTACAACGCAGACCACATGTCGATGTACAACGTCAATTGCTCCGTCCCTAAGACGCTCGTCAAGTTCTTGGTTAGATATGTAGCAACCAATCGGTACGACGGGGCCATTCGCCAAGTCCTGCTGGACATTGCGGACACTCCTATTTCACCTGAGCTTTTGCCCCTGAACAAGAACAAAGAGCTGCACCAAAGCACCGAGTTCTCCATTGGGCCTTACGAATTGCATGACTTCTTTTTGTATCACTTTGTTCGTTTCGGCGCGTCGCCGGCCAAAATACAAATGCTTGCAGAAAATGCAAAGTTCGATTCTGACTATGAACCGGAACAGATCGCAGTCGTTCTAAAGACTTTCATGAAACGTTTTTTTGCTTCGCAGTACAAGCGAACCTGTGTGCCGGACGGCCCCAAAGTGGGAACCGTTTCGCTGTCCCCCCGCGGAGATTGGCGAATGCCCAGCGACGCAGACCCGACTGCTTGGCTACAATAGCGGTAACTCAATAGACTCTCTCATAAAGGACGTTGGCCATGCGTTGGACGCCTCCCCCGATGATGCGTAGCTTTTTCGGGATCCTCGGTGCACTATCATTGCTCTTTGCCCATCCAGGATCCGCTTGTATGAGCCAAGAGCCCAGGGTGAACGAAAAACCCAGCGCCAAGAAAGAACTGGCCGGCACACTCGAAAATGGCTCCGAAGTCCAGCTATTCACACTTCGAAATTCGAATGGTTGCCAGTTGCGAGTCATCGAATATGGTGCAACCGTAACGGAAATAAGCATACCTGACCGAACTGGGCAGTTCTCAAACGTCATCCTGGGTTCCCCTTCGCTCCCAACATACGTCAAAGGCTTTCCGGCCGCTGCCGTGATAGGTCGCTATGCCAATCGCATTCGCAACGCTGCGTTTACGCTCGACGGACGCGTTGTGCGTGTCACCAAGAACTCGGGAGAAAACCACATCCATGGCGGCAAAAGCAATTTTGCAAAGGTAGTTTGGAAAGGCCAAGCCGAAGTCCTTAACGGCGTGCCGCAAGTCACGCTGACGTATTTCAGCAAAGATGGCGAAGAGGGGTTCCCGGGCAATCTTGAAGCAAAAGTTGTGTATGCCCTCGATAACGCAAACACACTTTCCATGGATTACTCGGCGACCACAGACAAAACAACCGTCGTTAATCTGACGAATCACGTTTACTTCAATCTAGCCGGAACCGGAGACGTATTGGAGCAAGAACTACAAATCAGCGCCGACAAATACACGATCGTCGATTCGGCATTGATACCGACCGGCGAGATCGCTTCGGTGAACGGAACTCCACTCGATTTTCGCACGCCGCATCGGATCGGAGAACGGATCGAGAAACTCTATGATTCGACACGCGGATATGATCACAACTATGTTCTCAATGGCCCCGCCGGCGAGTTGCGACTTGCGGCCAAGGCAGTGGACACCAAGTCGGGACGGAGCATGGAATGCTGGACGACCGAACCCGGTGTGCAACTCTATACGGCCAACGGATTCAACGGAAATCCATTTCCCAAGCACGCGGCCTTTTGCTTAGAAACGCAGCATTACCCCGACTCGCCGAATCATCCCGATTTCCCGTCAACAGAATTGCGGCCTGGCAGCCGTTATCAAAGTCGAACGGAATTTCGATTTGCGACCAGTACACCGTCACGTTGACGTTGGTCTTCGCATTTGGCACGCCCCTTGCTTGTGCGAAAGTCTTTGCTTGTTATTTTTTGGCTCGCGTCATGCGGACGGCGATGTAGGGTTTTCCCGGAAGCGGGAGTTTGGATCGGTTCGTGCAACGGAATTGGTATTTTCCCTCCGGCACAAACTCAAAAATTCCTTCAACCGGCTGTATGGTCATGTCCCACGTGTCGATGATCTCCGCCGTCAATCGCATCGGCTCAAGGAATTGATCGCAGGGTAGCCGTAAATCCCACTCGGTAGGCTTCTCGTTTCCAAAATAGACGAGGTAGTACTCTCCTTTTTTCCCTGCGGTTCGATAGTCTTGCCATTTGTCGATCGGTTCCCAAGCGTCGATCGGGCTTTGTTCAATGATCTTGCGCAAGAATGCGATCCGCTCCGGGCTCTTTCCATGGAGTTTGCCTCCACGAGCCCACCATATGATGTTTTCGGAATGCTTGTAGGTTTCCCCATGGCCTACGTACGTGCCCGCAATCGCTCCTTGCCAGAAACGATGCACCATCTCTTCTGCCGACAGATTTCCCCAACGCTGTTCGATATTCCCTTCGTATTTCACTTCGTCAAAGACGATCGGTTTTCGGTAAACATCGCGATACAAAACGGCTCGTCCAAAATCGGACACGGCGGACCCATTCTGAATGCTTGCGTGGGTTAGCCCGGGCTTGTTCTGGTTGTAGATCTCACGCCCATTGTGAATCGAACAGAGTCGCTGGTACGGGTCGCGCGCAACCACAAGATCGAGGAAGCGATCCCAGTCGGTTAGCTTTTTCTCCAACATGAAGTCGAATTCGTTTGCAAGTGACCACCAAACATTGCGGAAGGCGGAGAGCCGTGCAATGACGTATTTGAGATAGCGATCATCGGAGTCCGCCGACATCCGATCAAATCCCCATCGCCCTTTGTCGTACGGATGAAATAGGATGAGATCTGCCTCGATACCGAGCTCTTGCAACTGAAGGATTCTTTTTTCGAGATGTCGAAAGAACGCGGGATCGAATCGACTGAAGTCCCAATCTTTCGGCGCCTCGCCGGCGAAGGGAAATCGCGGCGGATCATTTTGGTTGTAGTCGTAATTCTTAGGGAAGACACACATTCGAATCTTGTTGAATGGGCTGGAACGAAGCGACTCGAGAGTTTGCAACTCAAGAGCTTCCGATTGATGCGTCCAGGCGTAACAAGTTGTTCCTATCGGGAAATAGGGTGTCTTGTCTGCGTAGGCAAAATGAAACCGCTCGCGCACAACCACGGGGCCATGATTGGATTTTGAAGGAGCAACTACCTGGAGAGTCCCCTTTTTGCCAAGGAGTTCCGAACGGTTACTGTACGTCTCGTAGGACCAATCGCCGATCTCATCCGGGCAAAATCGCACAAGATATTTTCCATCGCCATCGTAGAAACCATGCACCTCGACTTGTCGTTCGGCATGTCGAAAGCGTGCAGAAAGTTCAACGTCGGTAAAAGGATTTCCTTTCGTCGGGCCGTCGAGGGATAATTCGAACAATCCCCATCGTTGGACACTTTCCGCCGCAAGTGGCCTCCCAATAAACAGTGAAAGAGCCAAACCAAAAACGATTACGAACGTGCGGGAACTTGAATTCATGAGTAGTTAATCAATGAGCAAATGGGAATTGGGCAGACTCTTCTAGGATCAGTCATCACTGGACGGGAATCCAAACCGACATTTCTGACGATCCTCGATTACCCCATGCATAGTATGGTACAAGCTTGGCCTGCACTTTTTCCAAAGGTTTGCGATCGCGTTCGCGGTACAATTCGCCTTGCCAAGTGTCACTGGGCCGATTGTCACTGGGCCGATAGGAGACCACGGTTTGCAACGCGACAACTCCAGGGAGTTCGGCAACTGAGACCGGTTCAAACTGCTCGGTGGAAACAATCAAGCTGCTCATGACCGCCACTCCCTTTGGTAAGTCCGTTGATTCAAGGCAATAGACGATTGGCCCTCGGTGAACCGCGATCTGATTTCGGTTTTCTTCGACAAGCGGATGGGACTCGACGAGGCGAACAGGCATGGGGAAATCGAGTTCGATTCGATCCCCCGATTTCCATAACCGCTTTAGCACGGCATAGGTGGCTGGCAGTATTTCGGTGTTGGCTTCCACGCCGTTTACTTTGATCGACGCATGCT
>JBEBHM010000558.1:0-5895 GCA_040080875.1 Pirellula sp. | reverse complement strand
TTTGCTGTTCGGTGACGCTGATATCCGGATACACGACCTTGGATCGACCGTCATCGCTTTCGACTGCCAAGCTTTCTTCGACACGCGCTCGAAGCTCCGCAGGAAGTTGCTGATTGAGCTGCTGCTTGGCATAAACCATGAAGGTGGAATGGACATCCTGCCAATGTCGTTCCAGATAGGGATCCATGCCTGGAAATGGACTTTTCATAGACAACTCAACAGGGGCTTGTTGGAAACAGCAAAGGCAATGCGTGAACTCATTCTAGCCGCCCAATCAAGACTCCGCCAATCCATGACTTTTCTCGACTCCCCGAAGAGATCCAAGATATCCAAGGATTTGATGCAATCCGCAAGCGGAATAGATACTCGGTCGTGTCTGTTCTGAATGAAAAGAGTGCGGAGTCCACTGGGTACCGGGCGCCGTATCGAACAGTGGCGAAGGAAAAACGGGAGGCCACTTCATGAGTTCGGCTATGGATGGGACGATTGCGAGCTGACGAGTTTGCTATCAATCGTATTTGCGGTTAACACAAGTTTGTCGATTAATTCAATTGAGGACGCTGAAAGCGACGCGAGAAAGAATCACCTGAAGGATGACGATATACTTGCTGGTCCAAAGATTCGGGGTGCTTCAGGTAGTTACAACCACTTTTGGTACGGACGGATTGAAGACCGCGTTACAAGGAAGTAACGCACATAAAAACATCTCGTGAAATGCGCTTGGATGCTTCACAGCTGGCGTTCGGATCGGACGAGCGCAGCGTAGTTTCGATGTCGATTAAGATGTTGTTCACACGCGATCCTGATTGAAAAGGAGTTCAATTCATGAGGTTGAAACTACGATCCTTTGGCGTCATTGCAAGTGCTGTCGTATGTGCGACGAGCCTATCACCACAACTTTCCCATGCTGGCGATTTCTACAAACCTTTTCGGTTCCTGAAGCAACCGTTTGAGGCTGCCCATCGAGAGAAGCCTGCCACGGGACAGGACACCAATATCGAAAAGTTGGCGAATGAAATCGATTGGTTAGAGCATCATATCGATAAGTATGGTTCGGTAGTGGCCAAGCATCCAGACATTTGGGGCCAAAGCCGGTTGATGCGACATCGCTACGAATACGAAAAGGAAATGGAAGCCCAAATTCAGCGATTCGAAGTTCGCATGAATGGCGCGCTGCGTCGAAGCGATCAAGCATTTCTGGGAATGGCACTGGCACTGCAATCAGCAACGGGAAAGAAGACTACCGTCAATCCAGGTACTGCAACTACTCCCGCAACGCAAGTAATCAGCGATGTTCAACCGACAACTCCCGCAGACTTTAGCACCATCATGACCGTCGTCAATGGAGCATCCGATCCAAACACCGCAAGCATCTTGCGCACGCAACCATTTGCGGCCGTCGCAAACCCTCCCGTAACTGGATTCACATTCAATCAACCCAATATTTCGTTGGAACCAACAACGCAATTAGATCAGATGTCTCGATATCTGAATCACTTGCACGAGCTTCGTCGAATTAACGAAGGGGATGATATCGCAGACTCACCAGGATACTCCTTAAATCTCGTTCGAATACCGGTCTCGGTCCTTCCCGGCAAACAAACTCAAAAAGGTTATGGTGCCGAGATTACCATTGTTGCCGAACCCTATTTGAGCGAAGAACTTTTGCCGACAACGATGCGGAATCTGGTGATCAACGATGTGGTCGACCAACTCGCGCCTGTGTTGACTTTCATCGTCAACGATGAAGAATCCCGCATTCTACTGAAGACGTTACAAGTGGACACGAAATACAACGAAAGCGGAAACTCTGACAAACGGTGGAGTGGTCCCGATAAATCGAAAGCCAGCCTTTATACAAGTGAAACCCTCCGCACGTTTTCTGGTGCACTTGAAAGACAGAAGTCAACACACTTAGTTGCAGTTCCTAGCTCTAAACCCAGACGCGCGCGTTTGCCCATTCCCCTGTCCCAGGTCCACGAGATCATGGGCAAGGATCATCTACTCGATTTGGGTTTGGACATTTACAATCGATTAGGTTCCAGCCCAACAAGTCAGCCAACCATTTCGTTTATTGATGTCCGATCGCTTTTGCATGAGGAATTGGAAGCATCGTACGATTTCTTGAAGGGGGATACTTTTCGAAGCCTTTGGCGATACTGCGATCCAGAGCTAGTAAATGCTGTCCGTGAGCGACGAATGCGCTGGCTTGACGAACAGCGTGTCCGATTCTTCCATGAAATCTGCGTCGACAAGGGGCAGCAACAAATCCCGGTTGCAGGTGGGGAGTTGGCCCATATTGCCGACTGCAATCTGGCTCTTTGCGGGAAGCCCTTGGGTGAGGACTTTCTTTTGTGTCGAACGATCACCGCTGGACTTGCATGGGCGATCATCGTTGAGTCGTCGTTGTTGAGCGAACGACTGACCGAAGATATGCGAGAAGCCGCAGTGTCCAAGGGCTGTAACTGTGTCCCGGACAACTGTGGGCCTTTCTACGGACCATTTCCAAATCCAGAAGCTTGCCAAGCCTTTAACACCTACGTGCGTTGCCGCTGGCCAGTACGTGTCTTTGCTCTCGACCCAGTTCAACAAGATCAAAACATAGCCGATGCGTACGCTCGCCGCCGAGAAATGCAAGTGGCGGTTGCTCTGGCCTTTGCAAGCGGACAACTCAATGCTCAATCGATGATGCGTTACACTCGACGATTGGAATGGGACATGGCCACGATCAACATCAATCAAACTGCGGTCGGTTTCTCTCATGGCAACGATACCTTTGGCTGGCGGTTTCACCCTCGATTTCAGACCCCGCCCGTTAAGGGAACACTTGCCACAATGGGTGAATCACTCCTCGGTGGGCCTAGCACCAATTCCGACATGAAAACTCGCCATCTGGAACCGGGGATTCGTGAATGCACCGCCATCGTGGTCATGCCGTCCTTCGTTCCCTACATGACGTTTGACGTTCGAACGAATTGGTTCAAACTGACCAATCCCAAATGCACGGAAATCAGCATGCGGGAAACGATGACCCTCAGTCGTTCAATCCAATCGATGAAACAGAGTGCGGCGGCTTGTTCGCCATGTGCTCATCTCTATCGTGATGGTGAAGTGCATCGATTGCTAAAGCGAGTAGACCAACTCGATCGAGAATTGCCGCTACAAACGATGCAAGCCCAGATCCCCTACGAAAATACGTCGGGCGGTTTCGAACTGTTCAATACCGGCATTACCGACTTGGCCCCAGAACTAATTGGGTGGTACGGCGCACCAGGAATCAATCCAAATGGAGCAACTACACTTTACTTGATCGGCAAGGGATTCAGTGTTCATAGCACGCAATTAACCGCCGGTGGCCGCAACTTGCCTTTTAACTTGATCAGCCGTCAAGTCATGCAAGTTGAAGTACCCCCAGGGGTTCAAATGCTTCAACGAACCCAAGAGGGAGATGGTCGCTTTGATCAAGTGGTCGACATCCATCTTGCCACGCCCTATGGTGTGAGCGGACACTTGTTGGTCAATGTGGCCAAAGCAGGTGCAGCCACCCGCAATTCGGGTGGAGGTCAGATTGCTTGGAGGCAAGGTGCTAGGCTTGGACTGAACGCCACGATCACCGTTTCAGGAACTGCCAAGACGGTGACCGTCAGCCCGTACTTCAATGCGACACCGGATATCTTCAATATTGATGTGCCGCAAGTCTCTCCATTACCATCTACGATCACCGCAAAACTTTTTGTACACGCAAGTGATGGTACGTTTGTCGGGATCTTCAACAGTCCGTCGCTGAATTTTGACGGGGCGAATAGTTCCATATACGCCACCGGCAACGAACTGAATTCAATTGCAGCTGGAAGTGCAAATTCGATCAAGTCTGTTGTAACTGACTATGCGAATTGGCTCGTAAACAGTCGAGATTTTAAGGGAGGGAACTTGAGTTTTAGAGTGAGTGGGGCTCTGGTTCAGGATGGAGGTCGCCCGTTGATTCCGATCGAAAATGGCTTTGACGTTGAGGTTGCCGTGGCACCTGCTCGGCCATGATTCAGAAATGATCGCGACAACCGTAGGTTTCGTGCGAATCGAATGGAACCTATGGCAGTTTTTCGTTGAAACTCAATATGAGACAATACATCACATTGTTTTGTCTTTTCATCCATGTACTCTAAAATGCGTGCGCCATCGCACGGCGTTCATTCTTGAAATTATTTGGAGTTGGATAATGTCTCCGTCACACTACGTTCATCGTTTCCAATTCGTTGTCGGATTGTTACTTTTGGGAGCCGCCTCTTCCTTTGGCAGGAGCACTGCTTCCGATCCAAAAACGTTACAACATGAAATCAGGAACATCGTCCTGAGTGCGGAATCGACCGAAGTTCAACACGTCATTGCGAATGAGATCCAAAATGCGTTTCAAATTCGAGTCAACGTGCCTGATGTCAATGAACCAGCATTTCAACGGACTCGCTCGTTCGCAAACTGCCGCATCGACTCTCAATTGGCCACACCGCAAAGTGCATCGGCGCTCTACCCAACTGTCGCACGAATGAACGGTACCGACTTGAACCTCTATCGAGAGGAACTCATCAAACGGGCGATCGGTCAACATGTATTGATTACGCTTCTCCCTCGAAACGCAGAAAACAGTTCAACCGGAATCAAAAGTCCTTTGAAGCCCCCAGTAGATGTGCATGGTACAATCCTTGGATTCAAGGAAGAGCCAAGCGCATACTCGATCCAGTTGATCAGCGACAATCAAGAACTGTTCGATATCAAATCGCGAGACATCGCACACTTCCGATTTGACAATGAAATCAACGAACTGGGAAAACTTATGGACCAACTCCAACGACGATCATCATTGGATGCGCAAACAATGATGCTTTGCAAAGTGCTTCCTGATGCTGCCGCTACCGTAAATTACCTTCAGCCGACAGTATCGGGGCATGAATGGCAAACGACCATATTTGCCTCACTCGATGACTCGCATAAAACCGCAAACATCGAGTCATGGGCAACCATTTGGAACGATACTTTCTATGATTGGAAAGGAGTGTATGTGACACTTAAGAACAAGGACGATTCCACCTACACACTCGGCCCTATTGATCTCCCTTTTGGTCGAAAGGGTTCCTTTAAGTTTCACGTCCAGAATCCGTTCGATGCGCAACGAGTGTGGACGGTCGAGCCACCGGCTGACATTTCATCTGTTCGTGCGAAAGTTACCAGTGCGTTTGCTATTACGAATACAACGAAAACGTTCATTCCGAAGGCTCAATGGACCCTTCGTGACTCCAAGAACGCAGTTCTATATTCCGGAGCGGTCGATGGAATCTCCGCTCAAAAACAAGCTGAAATCCCTTTTTCATCAGACCAGGTTGCCAAGGTCGGGTTTTCGAGCATGGAAGTCCCCTTGCAGGCTGTTGCCGTCCAAGGAGATAAACTATTGTGCAAGTCTGGAACGATTTCAACCTATTCATTTCCCGAGATCAATGGACAGGCCAACATTGACGTTCGCCTTAATCAGGGAGTACTTGCGACGACAACTGTTCGTTTGGACGGTAGTGGGACAGTAACCTTGCCAAAGGTCGTTATCGACCCAAAACAAACAAGTACGATCGACACAGCTTCTGGTTTCGATGTCAAACTGCGATCTATTCCGCCCACCTCGAAGAATATAATGATCGATTTGTGGCGAGATGAATCGCAGCGTTTGATGTTCGTCGACAATCTCAATAAGAAGCTTAGCAACAGTGACGATATCCTAAGGTTTAAGGGGAATATCGAAAAGATTCGTAGAGAACTTTTGCGTATGGAGACCGAGCGCAAAGACCTTTCTTCGCGACCCACAATCGGAACCATGTCGGGTTTTCGTTACGCAATCCAGAGCGATCACGCCAA
>JBEBHM010000557.1:0-5897 GCA_040080875.1 Pirellula sp. | reverse complement strand
ATGATAACCTGATATTCAAAGGATACAATCCAAGGTGATCGCTTGATTGCGTGGTGTCAGGCGTGTAGACCTCCAGAACTTGGCTCTCTACGGATAACAATGAAATGCAGGCGACTCGAAGATCTTGGAAACAGGAGCAATCCCAGCCGACGAACCGTTTCGCGATGTTATTCCTATTGGGCTCACTTACCGCGTTGATTCTCGGCTTATTTATCTACTGGATATTTAATCGCGATACCCAGGCTACCTATGTCGCGTCGGTTTCTTTTCAAAATTATCGGGAGAACTTACCCAGCATACCAGCCTGGAACCCAACGGCGTTGATCGAAGCCGCCAATTCTTATGAGCGTCGACCGTTTATCGATATTGCGGCACCGGAGACTCTGTTCGAAAACAAAACAAACGTCGAACCCAATTTATCGAGCTTGAAGCCAACGTTACCAAACAAGGACTATCCACTTGTAGTTCAATTGCGTTGCCATGCGGCTGCTCGTCTTGGACCAAGCGGGCAAGACAAACAAGAAGGCCTGCGGTGCGAGCTCCTCATTAACAAAACGACGGCCGACGAAGACCGGTACTTCCTAGAAACATTTCTCGAGAAACTTTCCGACTTTCCGGCGAGCAACATCATCGTACTTGCAGATATCGCCGACATTTCGTTTCTGCCGAGCGAGGGGATTCTCGCCAATCTCATCGAGTCGAGTATTCATGCGACGTGCCAAAGGATCGCCGATAAAGTAAAAGTCAAGAACCGTGAACTATGGATCATTATCCCAACCTCGGATGGACAAGTGTCTTTGCGAGACCGGAGCGGTCGCACGTTATTTCAAGGGGCTTGCGAAGATGCGTTTCAAAGTCAGGAGAATCCGATCTCACTCTATGATTTTTATCGCAACATACTCTGCTATTGCCATTCGGCATCCGAGGGTGCCCAAACTCCTTTGTTGTTTCGCGTCAGCGATAGCCGAGCGCCGGTTGATGTGAATCAGCCATTAGCAAAACAGGTTCGGCTCAGCATCCGCGAAACATCGAGCACAACCAAGAGCAAGGAAGCGAAGGGGACGGAAAAACTGGAGCCCTCCCCAAAGCCAAATGCCCCGAAATCCGAGGCGAACGTTGACTCGTCCTTTCCTAAGTCCAAGCGAGTCGAAAGATTCGTTAGTAACAACGTACAAGATCCTGCGAGGGCCAAGATTGACCAAAGCGCTGGGGCGGAGGTGCTTCAGACATCGAATCAGCGAAAGGAGCCAACGAGCGTTTGGCAATTGCGAGACCAATGGGCGACATCGTATAGCACACCTGGCGTATGGACATGGACCGCTTCTGAATACTCCGCTGCCGAGTGGCGAAACGAATTATTGTGTGAAGCACGAAAAGACCTCTTCGCATCCAGCCAGACAAGATTTATACCATGGAACAAGGCGGTCAACCAAGAAACACAGTCGCCGTTGGAAGTATTGAAAAGTTTCGTCGACTTAAAAGAGAAAATTTTCTGGACCAACTCGGACCTCCTCCCAAGCCATTTGCGTGAGGAATGGAATGCCATACGTCCACGCTACCGGGAGTACATCCATTCGGTCTCTGAGTTGCTATTTTGGAGAGACCTATTCATGGATTTGCCGAGCGCAGGGAATTCGACCAGCCTGGATGAAAAAGCCCTGAATTCGATGTTCGACCAATTGCAGGTCATGCGTCAAAAGCTCCCAGCGTCCGACGATGAGAATGCAATCGATACATGGAATCAATCGAGAACTGCCATCCCGCAGGACAAACCAATCTCGTTGCTCCGCGATCAACTCGAAAAGTTGGTCGCCGCAGTGGAGAAAAAAAACAACTCGTGGAACTGGGCTGACGAGCATCGTTGCCATACGCTTCTCTCAAGCCCATTGCTTACGGAAGCACAACGCACCCGTTTGGAGAAATCGCGTCCAAAAGATCCAAAAAAAAATATTGAAACAGTCAGATTTAGTTCGGATCAAGACCTAGCGGAAATGATCCGGGGAGCTAGAAACATCGGACTTCTGAAAACGAAAAAAGATTTGTTTTTGAAGTGTGCCGAAACGTGCTCAAAGCTCTACCTAGTGCCTCTGCCAATTCTCAAAGAATCATCTGCCGATGCAGACGACCAGGGTGTCCTAGTCTTAGCGAAGCGATTCCTTAATCACCAAGACGAACTTACGGCCAAACTTGGTAATGCGGTGTACGCCAATGAGAAAAACGCTCTGAGTCATAAAATCAATCGATGGCATGTCTATCATCTAGCTGAGATGCGGTCGGAACTGTTAAAAATCGCTAAAGACGACGCACCAGGGAACCATGGCATCGTTGTGTTCCCCACAAATCACAAGGCGATTGTGGTTCGCCCGCCGAGTCCAACCTACGTCGATTTAAGCGAATCATCGGAATCGGCTTCGTTCCTCCTCAGTGTGGGTTATCTGGCGTTCGATGAACCATTGACGGAATGCGATCTAGTCTGGAATTCCGATCCCCCGAATTTCAATGGACGGCTCTTTGTTAATGGCAAGGAATGGCCTCGAAACGATAAGACGACGATCAAAGTCGTTGACAAATCCGTTCGAGTTCAGTTGAGTGTTCCCGGGGAGGGCATGCGAATTCCTCTCAACACGAAGCTCTTCATACATGTGGCTGACCAAGACAGGCCTCTAGCCATACCCGTATTGCAGCGAGCGAACGCATTGGAACTGGTCGTTAGCGAAAAGTCGCTTGCGACCAACTGGCAGCCCCAGCACACAGACGATGCAATCCACCTCTTCGGCCCAATCTTCAAGGGTGCACAAGCCACCTTCGAGTTTGCATTGCGAAACAAGCAGCCAAAAAAACGATTTGCCATCCTAAAAATCTATACTGAAAATGAAACGTCTCAACTCATAGCACAATCTGATTTGTTGGAGCTACCAGAAGGTTCGTTCTCAGGAATTCAACCTTCCATTCAAGTACCGGTATCGCCAATTAAAGGAAAAAGCGAGACGAACCCAATTGCGTCGCTGGTCAGAACACTTAGATATGAAATTGAGGAATTCGAAAGCCCATTGCTCAAATCCGAGGCTTCTGCTCCGAACCCAACCACGACTGGCGCGATTCCATCCAAGAGAATCAATCAATTTTCCGGTAAACTTCTGCTGGAACATTGGAATCCCAGGGACGCCGTTATAGTCAAGCCAGCCACCAAGGTCGAATTGGGCGACGCTGCTCGACTAATACTTACGCTCCAAGATGCTCCTTATGTACCTGGCGAACTGGATATCCATGTCATCGGTATTCAAGGAAGTAGTTTCACTGCAACAAAAACATTCAAGACTGACATCGGAAAGTTAGAAGTCGAATTGCCGAGGCTCGATGCCAATACGAACCTTCTCCTGGGTGTCGATCTGGGCGGATATCCAAGAGCGCATTTCTTCGAATTGAACGCGAATAATAATCCAGCTTTTTCGGAGGTGTTTTTTCAAAGCATCGAGGTAAGTTCGTTGACTCCCATCTTCAGCGAATCCCTGCCTACACCCAAAGAACCGAAACCGACTCAGCCCACGCGTAAGATCTTCTTTCCAAATTGGCTGGAAACGCCGAACGGTCGAGCGAAAACGCGTTGCACGGGTCTGCGCGTCCAAGGGAAATTCGATACGTCTCCCAATTCCGATATTCAATGGAGCATTCGACGAAAGAACTCACTTGCCGGTGAGCTACTATTCAGCGGAACATGGCAAGATCGAAACTACACTCCTGTTACGTCGTTTGACGGGTCGATGAAACTTCATTTTGAAGTTGGAGAAGTGGATCGCATCATCGATCTAACCAACATCGCAAGCGACACGAGCGAGTTGCTAGAACTCGCGTTCAAAGCGGGCAATAAGGAATCTCGTTGGGAACTCCTTTTTGATCGCCAAGATCCTAATCCTAAAGGCAAGTGGCAGCACCTTGACGCCGGGCGAGTTCGAGATGTTGTGAATCTCTATGAAGATTCCAATATCGATGTTGAGTTCCTTACGCAGGACGACCCCAACGGGAGCGGATTAAGGTCCGGCAAAGTTTCGCGAAGCGGTCAGTCGAGCGGTAGGTACAACGAAAACGATCCACTAGATTGGAAATGCAGTCATTTTGACGAAGGCAATCGCATTGGAAGTCGATTTGCAGTCAATTTGAAATCCTTCGTGGATTTGCCCAAGGGAGACTATTGGATTCACGTTGCCACAATCGATGGGGCTGGCAATCAACAGGTAGATCATCCTCCATTGAAAGTCATTTGGAATCGATCGCCATCGCCCAAACCTGCAAAAACCCCCTAATCTTCATTTTGGCAAACTAGGGGAGCTATGCGTGCCTAAGCCAAATAGCTGAAATAGAAACGAAAAATCAACCGATGTTGATTCTCAGGTATGGATGCCTTCTAAACAACCGCGCCTGCAAGGGCAAGGTGCCATTCTTAGGATAGGAATGTCGTGATGGATCGCTCGATGGATCGCAAAGATCTGACTCGTTGGATTGCACTTTGCTTCGCAGCCTCGCTTTCGGGTTGTGTTACCAACCCTATTCCAACGGCCACCGTTTGGGACAAATTGGGGATCACCGGCGCGGGGGCACGTCTTCGAGACTCCACGATCAACCGGTCAGGAAACTTCCCAGGATTGGAGAAGAAGCCGCCTGTGCTCCGACTCGCGGATCCGGCGAACCTGGCTCCGGAGAAGCCTGAAGTCATCAAGACTGCCGCCAAAATCAAACAAGACCAGGATCTCAAAAAACAGAAGATCAAGGCCATTAAGTTCTTGGCGGAAGTCAACTGCGGCTGCTACAACAAAGATGATGCCGTTGCCAAAGCCTTTCTTGAAGCTCTCGGCGATTGCGACCCAGATGTTCGGCAAGCCGCCGTCGAAGCAATTTGTACCACGGCAGGAAACTGCTCGAAGTGCAAGACGGGCTGCGAAACGACGTGCTGTTCCGAAGAGATCTTAAAGAAGCTCAACGAGTTAGCGAATGGCAAGGATGCCAACGGTTGCCCCAAGGAAAGCGTCCCTGAAATTCGGTCCATGGCAGCTGCCGCGATTCGCAAGTGCCCTTGTCCACAACCAAAGCCGATCGAAGAGATTCCTGCACCCGCACCCCATGACATCGAAGAACTGGGACCCGCTCCCGAAGTGAAGGACCCATCGGAAGAGGATGCTACCGCACCCGGCCAGAAAAAAGCTCCATCGGAAGAAGATGCCAAATCGGGCGCTTCCGTACGATCCGGAAGCGATGTTTCACCTGTGTCGTTTAGCATCAGCGGCGGAAAAGTTACATTCGACACGTATGGTACCGGAACCGAACAGGTCAAGGTTGCGAAACGAAGGGGCAAAAACGGCGAAACGATTCACTCGATTGCCAACCCTGATCATCTCATCAATACCGTGGTTATTCAATCGCGAAAACAGTTGGGCGAAATTCTCATCGAATTGCCCGAGGTCTTTGAAATCTCGCAAGGATGGTCGATGGTGGTCGTCGACAAGAATGGAAACCACCAAGTTGGCAAAGTCAACGAAGCGAGTGGTCGCCGAGTCTTGATCGGATTCGATAACGGCAACATTCTAAACACAGAGGTCGGAACGCATGTACGTATCGGTTTGGTCAAGAACTGATTCGGGCGTACATTGGATCGATCGATCGCTCCGAGGTGTGGCTGCTGGAAGCGGCCACACCGAACCTTAGCCGCCAAGTAGCGGCGTGTTTGCGTTCCGCTTGCGTTTCCTGACCGTTGGATTGGCTCTCAGGCATAACTCTATTTCACGCAGGGGCTGTATTCTTTTTTGCCATTGGATGTCCCTATCGAGTAAACTTGGGGTTCATAGTCGGCAAGAAACCTGAAATCGCCCCCCTCGAAACCTCCGAGTGATCTAATGGCTGATTGG
>JBEBHM010001313.1:0-1513 GCA_040080875.1 Pirellula sp. | reverse complement strand
CTCAAGGGGAGTGAACGGGAGGGAGGGGCTGCAGGTTTTGGACTTGCCGCAGACAATGATGCACCCTTTGCTGCCAAAGCCCACATCGTCGGTACGGCATTCCTGGGAGTCGAACTCCAATGCGCTCGGTGCCACGATTCTCCCTACCATCGCACCACACAACGTGACTTGTATTCCCTAGCCGCCATGTTCGAGCGAAAGAACGTCAAGGTGCCAGCGACCAGCAAAGTTCCGCCCGGATTCTTTGAAAAGAAGGATCGCGAATCACTCATCAAAGTGACGTTGCCTGAAAACGAATCGATCGAACCTCGATTTCCGTTCAACGAGTTATTGGAGAATCACGAGCCATCGTCCATTGAGGATTTGCTCGTGAACCCAACGGATTCGCGCGAGCGTTTGGCCGCCGTAGTGACGGCACCCATCAATAAACGATTCGCTCAAGTGATCGTCAATCGCGTTTGGCGGCGCTACATCGGGGCTGGGATCGTCGAACCGCCCCATGATTGGGAAGGACAATTGGCCAGCCACCCTGAACTGCTCGAGTGGCTCGCATCGCAATTCATTTCCAACGGATACGATCTGAGGCATCTGTCTCGTCTGATATTTACGTCACAGGTCTATCAACGTGAGGCACGTGGCCAAAACTTGGACGCCGCTCCTGCGGTCAGATTCTTTGCGTCACCCGATCGACGTCGGCTGTCGGCCGAGCAAGTGGTCGATTCCATGTTTGCGGCGTCGGGACAGCAGATCGACGTCGAGGAATTTACGTTTGATCCTGAAGGGCGTCGGGCGCCGGATGTGATGATTTCATTGGGGCGACCCTCACGGGCTTGGATGTTTGCGAGTGTTTCCAACGAGCGCGATCGGCCCAGTTTGAGTTTGCCGAAAGCCCAAGCGGTCAACGATGTGCTCGAAGCCTTTGGCTGGACCAGCACGCGACAGAATCCAAGAACCGATCGCGAAACGTCTCCTAACGTCTTACAAAGCGGAGTGTTGGCGAACAGCATCGTGTCGACCTGGGTGACGCGAGCGACGTATCGAAGCCCGCTCTCTGAACTGGCATTGCAAGCCGAGTCACCACAGAGCGTTGTCGAATCCATTTTTCTGAGATTTCTGGGTCGATCGCCGACTGCATCGGAGCAATCGCTCTTTCAGCCTGCCCTCGCTCAAGGGTTTTCGACTCGTCGAATTCCCGACGTGCAAGTGGTCTTGCCGGAACCATTGGAACCATTGGCACCTGTGACGTGGTCAAACCACTTGGTCGAAGAGGCCAATGCGATTCAATTGCAAGTCGAACGTCGGGCACGCGCGGGCGATCCGACCGATCCACGCATTGAACCTAACTGGCGTGAAGCCTACGAGGACTTTGTCTGGAGCGTGATGAACACGCGAGAGTTCGTTTGGATTCCGTAGTCCACCGCCAGCATTTTTCCGCTTTCGAGGAGCGGGGACGAGCCATCCTAGCTGTTAACCTTCTGCTCCAGTTGGACAAGCCAACTGGGGGCAAAAAAGC
>JBEBHM010000556.1:0-5922 GCA_040080875.1 Pirellula sp. | reverse complement strand
TCGAAGGAATGGTCCGCATTGGTAGACGAAATGAAGCAACTGGTGACAGCACATGGATTGAACATGAACGCCCCTGGCATGATGCTTGGACCGATGTTGAGCGTCGATGCGAAAACAGAGATGTTTATCGGAGAGAACGCCGACCAGGCCAACCAATTCCTCAAGCGAGAATATCGAGCCCCGTTCGTCGTACCAGAAATCGCGTAAGTCGATTGCCTTTGAACATTTCCATGGCCGTTGCAAAAGAAGATCATTTGATTCGCGCCTATTCGTGGGGGTTGCTTAGGTGGCCACGAATACTTCAACGGTAGGTCAGACTCCGACCGAACAGAATTTGGTCAAACTTGGCCTTGGCCGGTCTGCGAGTCGGACGCAATCGAAAATCCTTACCTGCTTGACTGAGGAGATGGTGTTCCGGTCGCTATGGACAAACGAACCGACACTGCGTTCCGCTTCTCTTTGCTCAGTTTGCTAGTTGTAACCAGCTATGTTGCCGGCACGCTGGCTCTAGTGTCCTACACCAACAATACTGCATTCGGTATTCATCTGTCGCTTGGCCTCGTTGGTTGGATCATGTGGCGATACGCTCATGGCCATCTTGGTGGACTTATTCCGACTCTGCTTGGTGGCGATCTTCTTTTGAGCACGTCGATTAATTGGGTCTTTGCCGGCTCCGAGGACTTCCTGGGACTCCGCGCTATTTTGAGCGTCTTTGCTAGCCTACTCGTGTTTTCTGGGCTTGGAGTGTTCGCTTGGATTGGCGCAAAGAAGCTATCTTACTGGCGTAATCAAGTTGGCATCGCGGCATTGGTCTTCTGCACCCTGGTTGCTTGGTGGGTCGCTATTCCATCACTCGGCAACGCGACAGTTGCTCGCCGTCAGGCCTTGGATATTGCCGCAAATAAAATGGCAACCGCAAAAGCAATCTGGATGGTGGAAGACGCGATACGGCGTACCGGGAAAACTCCCGACAGCGACTCGCTTGCTGCAATTCTGCATGAGCCGCTCCCATCCGTTCGTTGGGACTTCGTATCGGGGAGAATTCATTTTCAGAAAACGAGCGAGACAACATTCCAGTTGACCTACATAGATCCATCCATGTGTTTTATGGGTGATATTGTTGTCTATGATAGCGCCACACCGAAGAGAGGCTGGTATCGGATTCGGTTCTGAAGCAAAACATAGGTCGGTGCGGTGGAGGGCTAAACGGGGATTTGCGACAGAATCAAGGGATACACTCCTCGCGACGCCCACGACGAGGGAGCGACCTAGTTCTCTTGGGGAGGCTCTTGTGGCGGCTTGAAACGGGGGGCGGTGGATTCCGTTTCGATGGGTTCGTCGGTATAAGTAGGACGTGTGCTCTTGGGGTCGTAGCTTTCCACCGCTTGGAATTCCCGCTTGAATTCGTCCACGCTGCGTTTCAGTCCGCGGTAGGTTCCACCCAACTTGCGTGCAACCTCGGGTAGATTCGAGCCGAACAGCAGCAAGGCCAAGATCCCAAACAAAAACATTTCGGTGGTGCCGATACCATTGAACATCGCCGCAGCTTAATTCTTGGGGTTAGCGTTGGAATCGTCGTCTTCGTCTCGCATCCCCTTTTTGAACTCAATAGCACTTCGTCCCAAGTTCCTCATCAAGGAAGGGAGTTTCGCGCTACCGAAGAGGACCATGGCGACGACCAAGAAAATCAGCAACTCGGTTTGGCCAATACCGAACATAGGTAGGTTCCAATAGGAAGAAAGGCGGTGTTAGTAACGGGAATTCAAAATCCACAGCTCAATTCTATTGTCCCAGCCCAAAGTGTCAAACGAGGGTAAGCACAATCGCCCAAATCCAGACCGGGGGACAGAATTACTTCGATTTTTTCTTTACCGAGGTTTCAAGCCAATCTTGGATCGAAAGCCGTAACTTGCTCTCTTGTTTGGCGATCTCCTGGTTCATCTTCAAGACGAGTTTTTCGTCGTATTCTTCTAATTTGTTGTCGAGAACTTCGCGGATCCCCCTTCCCAACAGATCTGCCAGGGGACCGTGAATTTGGCTGATTCGGTCGACATCAAATTCACGAAGTCTGACGCTTGCCTCGGTAACCAGTGGTTTGAACGCGACATCAGGCGGAATCTTCAGCGGATTGAGAATAATTTGAACGTCGCAGGTGACGTTCATCTCTACGGTTGCCGATGCATTCGTTGATAAACTGATCCACTGAACGTCGCGCTGCCATTGGCTCACTCGGCCAAACAATTTTAGAGGCGCGACGATTTGCGTGTCGAGGCGTATCGTGCCCTGTTTGGGATAGTCGAGGCGGCGTATGTGCACTTCAAGTTTTTCTGCCGGATCGATAAATTCGATGTAGTAGCGGGACCATGTCCCGTGCTTAACCGAATTCTTTTTCCGCTTGGTTTCAATTTTGAGTCCTTCGCGTCGAAGTTGAATTCCGTCAAAGACCTCCTTGTGTTTTCCCCATTTTCGATTGTCTTCGTAGTTGGGCGGTAAATTGCGAAGCACAAGCCACCGCGCCCACGCTGAGAGTTCTTGTCGCTCGTCCGAAGTGGGTGGAGTGACGACGCTATCAAGCGACTCGGGTAATCGAAGCTGAGCGGGCTTGGGACGTTCGTCGGCAGGAATCAACGATTCTGCGTCGCGAAAAAGACTATCGATGTCCGGTAGTTCGCTAGATTCGGGATCGCTTTGCGCCTGAAGGAGTGAAGCGAACGAGATGCTAAACAAACAAAACAATACGACATACCGCCTCATCGGCCATCCCGTTGACTTGCATCTCTCAAGTGATAGCGAGTCTCCCAACATGAAAGAATCCATTGGTTAGAATAGGGTTCAATTGACTACCGATCCAAGGTTTCGATCGTCGCAAGAAACTCCGCACTATAGAAACTCCTCGAATGAAAATACAAGATCGATTTAGAACCCATTTGGTAAATTGTTCCATCGTTGCGACGCTCATAGCCATCGGCGGACTCTTGATTGCTGCCAATCCTCTCCCAGCGCGAGCGCAAGCAGTTTCCGATGAACAGCCATTCTCACAGGCCAGAGTGAACCAATTGGTCGACCGAGCTGCGATGCATGGAGATTTTGATCGCGGGTTGCATGTATATACGCTTGCAAAGGCAGCGTGCTTTTCTTGCCACCGAATTGGAGATGCGGGTGGCGTAATTGGCCCAGAGCTCATCGCGATTGCCAAACAGCGCACGGCAGCCCAGTTGGCCGAAAGTCTTCTATGGCCCAATCGACTGATCGCACCAGAATACCAACCGCACAAAATTGTCACCGATGACGGAACTCAAATCGTTGGCTACGTTTCTATCACGGACTCCAACAACACGGTGCTGACAGTCCGCGATCCCGCAACGCAAGCGATCACCAAGATCGACCGAAAGGATATCGAGATCGAGGCCAAAGGACTTTCGCTGATGCCCAATGGACTCGTGGATTCGCTGAGTCCACAAGAGCAAGCCGACTTGTTGAGCTTTCTCATAGGGCTGTCAAGCCGACAGGTCTTGGATCTGCAAGCCATCGCGGCCAAAGTTCGTTCGGCCACGACCCATGAGCCAGCGACGTTCGAGTTCGAACGCGGACCGCTCCGACCAGATCTTCGTCTAGCCGCCAAGGAGCCGATCAACCGCGATCGCATCTATGACTTCTACTCGAAACAGGCGATTCATTTTTCCAAACAAACTCCGCAGCCAAAACTGATGGCCCAGTTTCCCGGCCTGGACGGCCCTGCCTTTGGCCACTGGGGCAATCAAAACGAGGAGTTTTGGAAAGGGGATGAGATGAATCAGTCGGTGCATGGACTCGTTCAATGCGGAGTACTAAACACTAGCAATAGGATCCCCCGCGCTATCTGTTTCCAAATTGGGCCGGATCGAGATCGGTCGGCGTGCTTCAATCCGGACTCTTTTGCTTACGAAAAACTTTGGACCGGAAATTTCATCAAATATTCCGATGTGCGGCATGGACTGATGGACGGAATTCAGATCGCGGGAACCGAGATCGCCATCTCTGCCGACATGCGATCAGTTCGCGAATTGCTCCCTGAGTTGTCAAAGGCGGATATCCAGTTTCGTGGATACTATGTCAACGTAGACCAAGTTTTGTTTTGCTATGAAGCGAATGGCAAACAGTACATCGACGCATTGATCGCTGACAACGGTGTGATCAAGCGAGCGGTCGGGGGCCGAGAATCGCACCCTATGCGAGGTTTGTTGACCGGAGGGCAAAAACAATGGCCACAATCGATGGAAACCGAAGTTCAATTGGGCACGGGCAAAGGACTGGTGATCGACACGATTCGTTTGCCCATCCACAATCCATGGCGGACGTTGCTCTATTGCGGTGACCATGCGTTCTTGAAAGATGGCTCGGCAATCATCGCGACCGTACAAGGAGACGTATGGCGAGTGAAGAGCTTCGCATGGAATGAGGCCAAGAACAACACCAAAGCTCAATGGACTCGCATTGCAAGCGGATTGTATCAGGCTCTTGGCGTCGTGGTCCACGACGAGCAAATATACGTTCTCGGACGAAATCAAATCACTCGCCTGAAAGATCTTAACGGTGACGGCGAAACAGACTACTACGAGTGCTATTCAAATGCATTTAAGACATCTCCCGGTGGGCATGACTATATCTGTGGTCTGCAACGCGACTCCCACGGGAATTTTTATCTCGCGTCGGGCAATCAAGGACTCGTTCAGATTTCTAAAGAAGGGCAAGAAGCCAAAGTCATCGGAACGGGCTTTCGCAATCCAGATGGATTTGGGTTGTTGCCGGATGGAACGCTGACGGTCCCAGCATCGGAAGGGGATTGGACTCCTGCATCCATGATCTATCAAGTGATCCCGAAAGCGGTTTCGCCAACTGGTCCGAGGTTCGACTCGACGCCTCCACCTTTTTTCGGACATCGCGGCCCTAAGGATTGGCAGAAAGTTGAACTGCCGTTGGTGTATCTGCCTCGAGGGCTCGACAATTCAAGCGGAGGTCAAGTTTGGGTAGATGACAAGAGGTTGGGCCCTCTCGATGGTCAGATCCTTCATACCTCGTATGGTGCGGGACAGGCCATGCTCGTCCTGCGAGACCGAGTGGGCGATCAGTGGCAGGGGGCAGTCGTCCCATTGCCAGGTGAATATCGGTCTGGCGTTCATCGAGCACGCGTCAATCCAGCGGATGGATGCCTGTATCTGAGCGGCATGAACGGCTGGGGCTCGTACACTCCGGACTCTGGTTGTTTTCAGCGGCTGCGATTTACGGGGGATGCAATTCAATTGCCTGTGGGATTTCACGTGCACAGCAATGGGATCGCTGTTCGGTTCCATCAGAATATCGATCCTGCGTTTGCCAAGTCTAGCGCAACGCACTTTGCACAATGCTGGAACTATCGGTATTCGCCGGGATATGGGTCCAAGGAATACTCGGTGCTTCATCCACCGATGATCGGACACGACCGACTAGCGGTTGCGAGTAGCCATGTTCTCGACAATGGCAAGACACTATTTCTCGAGATACCCGAGCTACAAAAATGCAGTCAGTTGCATTTGCGGCTACAGCTTGGCCAAGATGACTTTCACGATTTGTTTGCTTCGATTCATGCCATGGCCGACGACCGTTCGGACTTTCCAGGCTATCAGCCAACAAAACCCAAGACCCTGCTTCCTCATCCGATGGCGAGGGATTTGGAATGGCTAAAACGCAGCGTCCCCAATCCTTGGATCAAGAGGTTGCAAGAGAGCAGAGAAGTTCGGATATCGGCTCGCGATAATTTGCAGTTCTCAACGAGAACGATTGATGCCACTGCTGGCGAACGGATCAAGCTTGTCTTTTCGAATCCCGACGTCGTGCCTCACAATTGGGCTTTGATTCGTCCGGGCTCCCTAGCCAAGATCGGCGAGTTGACCAACAAACTAGTAA
>JBEBHM010000555.1:0-5926 GCA_040080875.1 Pirellula sp. | reverse complement strand
CAAGTAAATTCTGTTGATCTTCGAAAATTGGAAACCATTTTTTGGGTTGCAGAGAAGCAGATTGAATTGGGATTCGCTTTAGACGCAGTTCAAGTTTATCAGCGATTGCAAAGCGATTCTAATTTGGCGTCCTTGAATACACAGATCACCTTGCCGAGTTCGAGTGGCCCTGCAGGATCTCGGGAGTCATCGAGCATCGCCGCTCGGTGTTCCAAAGGATTGGACAAGGCCCTTGCCGCACTCTCGCAGGTTGATACCAATGATGCGATCATGCAGTGCATTTCGGTATCAGAAAACAAGAACAACGAGATGGCTGCTATCGACATGAAAATCTCGGCCCCCAACGCCAAGTCCCTTGGCGAACTCAGACTGCAGAGTCAATGGGTGGATTTTGTGGATCGAATTGTCGGGGAAAAGGCAGGCAAGTCCGCTCAAGATGTTTCGGTGCGGGCACAGCTCATGGAAGATCGGCTCATCGAATTGCAAGTTGACAACCCAGGAGAACTTTCCATTGGAACCGCAATCGCATGGAATCGATGGAAGTATCTCAAGAAAAATGTTAGGCCGGCACTCGAAAGCTTGCTTGCTGCCGCAAAGTCGCAGCCCTTGGAGGCAATTCCCGAAGGTAAGCGTCCGAGCCTTTCCCAACAAAAGAGGGGAATGCTTCGAGTACCTCTTTGGATCGTGGCCCGCGAGTGTTTGACGCAGGACGAATACCGAGTGATCGGAAACGAACTCGCTGAGCTGGCTTTGAAAGGTGCCAAAATGCAATCACAAAAGAGTTATACGACTGCCATTCAATCAGAATGGAGCAAACTGATGCTGGCCCATGGTGATAGAGCGGGTGCAGAACGCATGTTCGGACAACTACTGACCGTGGCGTCAGAACGTCCTCAAAGAAGACGCGCAGATGCAAGCCAAGCGGCTCAGTCGTATGCGCCTATCAGCATGCGACAATTCATGCTAGTTACGTCCATTGCGCGCGAGGCCAATACTTTAGATATGCATGAATTGACCAGGCGAGCAATCCGTGAATCGCTGATCGGTGGGCCACCCATTCCTGATCCGATTCAAACTCCGACGCGTATTCAGTCCACAAGTTTTACCACGGCCAGTAGGACGGTTACTACAGCGATTCCGACTACGACATCGACTTCGTCGCAGGCCAGCAACAGCGTCGAACTCACCGTTGCCCAAAACGTGGTTGGCATCGTCAGGAGTTGGCGAGAGTCTGAGCAACCAGCCGATGCTGTCTACCAACTTCTCGTGGAGCTCGTCTTACCCGCCAATCGTCCAAAGGCGATCTTGGGCTACTTGGATACAACCAAGCGAACCGGCGTCGAAGAAATGCCTAGCCTCTCAAGAGAACTGGTTTTTTGGGCCAAGAAAACGGGCAAGCTTGAGGAACTGGAACAGACCGTGGGAAACCGTGTCGAAGACAATGTGCAGACCTCCGCCTATTCAAAGGCCCAGACACTGCGAGTGATCATCGCGGCTGCCAAGAACGTGCCATAGTGTTGATAGAGAAGGTGGGATACGACCGAATCCCGCAGACCCTGCGGATTGTTAGTGCGTCTTCAAGGCTAACAATTGGGGTAGTGGAGGTTGTTAAACCTCCCAGATCGCACGGATCTTTAACAAGATCCACTACTTTCAACCCAAGAAATTAGGATTGAAGACGCACCCTCCCATCATCTTGCACAGCTTCGCAACGATCAAAGTCCAGTTGCCTTGAGGAGATCTTTGGATGCGATCGGGCGAGTGCATGCAAACACTTCTCCGTACACGCACCCAGCGGCAGCGCCGGCTGCGACCCCTAGGCCGCGAACGCGGTCGAATATGTGCGATTTGGCTGGCGGGAATTGAGTCGCATAACAAGCGATGCTTGCAAGCTTTTTCTCCATCGTGTCGCTGATGTCGACGGTAATCTGATTGTCGAATCCGACGATGGGTGCAGGTTCGAACTGCAGTCGAAAGTAGAGTTGCCTCTCGATCAGATGCACTGGCAATCCATCGAAGATGTCATCCCATTTGGTGAGCCTTGCGTAAAACACTGCTGCGTCAGTGATTTGCATGGCTTGAAAATGATCTGGCGAGGCCATCGGCGTTTTGTTGCCAAAGCCGATCACCATGCGAGGGCGGTAACGACGAAATTCTTTGGCGAGCGCAACTCGTTCCTCAAATCCATCCATCAAACGGCGATTGGAAAAGTGAAGTATTTTCCGAGTGTGAACGCCCAACGTCCGCGCGGCCGCATCGGCTTCCGCACGGCGCACTTCTGGGGATGGGCACAACGGAGTTGGCTCGCCATCGGTCAGATCGACGATGCCAACGCGATATCCTTGAGCGGACAAGGAAGCGATGGTGCCACCGCATGCGATTTCCACATCATCCGGATGAGCACCTACAAAGATCACATCCAAGCGTTCATCGGGTGCTTCCATCAACCCTCAACCTCAACCCTACGTTGTCCGGTCCATGACAGTTTCGAACCGTGCGGCCATCGAGCCGAAATCCAATTCGAGCTGATCAAACTCTCGGCAACCATCAAATTCTTTGTAGAAAAGGCTCGGCTGGATATCCCGATTGTTTTGGTATTTGTCGCTCGAATATTCTCGCACCTCCCCTTGGAGCTCATGGTAAAAGATCTGGCAGATGCGAAGTCCAGGGTAGATCTTGATCGGCTGGACGGCGAACATCTCGATGGTCCAGTGCCCTCGAAAGCCAGCATCGCCAAAGCCTGAGGAACAATGCACAAACAAGCCCAGCCTAGCGATCGAACTGCGTCCCTCGATCATGGGGACCAAATTGTGCGTTTCCGTATGTTCGACGGTGCGGCCTAGGTAAATCTGTCCGGGGCTCAAGATCATCCCGTCATCAGGGATTGTCAACCTCCGGAATCGATTGGGTTGTTTGACGTCGAGGACGACTTCCTCGTACACGATCAGCTCATTATGCAGAGATAAGTTGTAGCTGTTCGGGTTCAAGCACTCTTCGCAAAACGGAGTGATGCGAATATCTGTGCCAAGCCGTGCCCTGATTTCTTCGCCTGAAAGTACCATAAAACAACCAAATGGAATTTAGGGTGGACCAACGATCGAAAGGGGGCGTGCGCTGCGTTTTGCCCTTAGAGAGCAGGATACACAGTCGAGGCTGGGTCACGCTATGGGCCAAGATTTATTTGTGCATGATTCGTCAAAAAAAGCCTAACTGTCCCTCGGGAAACCGAAAAAATTTGCCAGTCCGACAAAATTCTTTCCAATTTCTCCAATTTCACTCGAACCTCTTGTGGAAGATTCATTCGCATTGTCGACGCATGCGGGCAGAAGGTTTGCCTGGTGAGAATTTCGTGAACTTTTCATCGGCTTGGTTCGTCCAATCTACCCGTAGGACACACGATTGAAACGTGCAGCAGCAACTAAAATATTGCCGATACGTAGCTGCAGGAGCAAGCGACCGAGACCAATGCAGGATGTTTGGGTTAGAAGAATTATGAAATCACGTAAAAGATCCGTACCAATCAAAAAAGACCAATGGAGGCAGTATTTCCGTTTGATGGGGCTAGCGCGAGGCGAGTGCCGAGTCCATGTCATACGATCGGCAGCTCAGTCATTATCCGTATCGCTTACCCATAGTGAATCGCTTATGCATGCCGACGTCGCTGATCATCGGCGAGCGAACATTGCGTTTGCGACTTACAAGTTGCTCGATCCTCGACAGCGGCAGGATTTTTACGAACGTATCCAGTTGGTTTATCCTATCGATCGCGACGACGCGGAAATTCCCGTTGTCCCAGCCAATACTTTGATCGACCGAATGCCTCCGATGGGAGGGCGACCAAGAGTTCGCTCGGGTCGAAAAAGAAAAACCGAAGTCCGATTGATGGACCAGCCGGTCATCCATGAAGCGATCGAGCATGTGGCGACGGTTGTTGGAAAAATCACGATCGATCAGTCGGCGCGCATGAATACAGACCTTTCCATCGAGGAGAGACGGAGTATCGTAACAGCGTTGAAAAAATCGGATGAATCCGCTTTTCGTGGCCTCTCACCGTTTGGGTGGATTTGGACTCGATTGGGATTGTAACGCTCGAGGATATAAATTAGATCGACTGAACCAACGCAAGTCACGCACGAGGACCTGGGGAAACCCGGGTCCTCGTCTGCTTTTGCCTATAGCGAATTTCGTTGTTTGATGGCTTCGTTTGCGTGCACCACCTTTTGCACTCGAATACTCTTTTTTTTGGTGACCTACGAAGTCGCAATGCGGTTTCCGAGTGAGCCGTTGTATTTGGGGTATTTGGGATTGGCCCAAGCGATCCCGGCACTGAGTTTGGCCGTGGTGGGAGGGCATATTGCAGATCGATTCAACCGACGGAATTTGCTCTTGGGGACGCTGTCGATCCAAATACTGTGCGGGATCGGTTTGTTTCTAGCGACTTGTTTTGCATCGGCGTCGATTCTTGTTTGGATTTATGGGATCGCATTTTTCTTGGGTGTGGCTCGTGGATTTGCGGAACCGGCGCTTCCTAGCCTTGAAGCGCAAATTGTACCTGCGGTTGCGGTGGTCAGCGCTGCGACATGGAGCACCCTGGTTTGGCATGTCATTGCGGTGATCTCCCCAATCCTCGCGGGCTATGTGGTCTCGCAGGCTGGAATCGGAGTCGCATACCTCGTGAGTGTTGCATTCGGGTTGTCGTCCTGTGTGGGGCTGTTGATGATTCGATCCAAGCTGCCCGTCGTGGTGGAGCACGAAGAATCGATCATGCAAAGTTTGACTGCAGGCTGGCGTTATGTTGCGAGCAAGCAGATCCTTTGGGCGACGATGGCATTGGATCTGTTTGCCGTTTTGTTTGGTGGTGCGATCGCGATGTTGCCTTTGTTCGCTGCGACAGTGTTGAAGGTGGATGCGGTAGGGCTTGGGTACTTGAATGCAGCCCCATACGTGGGAGCGTCGGCGATGGCAATGATCTGTATGCGATATCCGCCGAACGCTCGAGCGGGAAAGAAACTGCTTTGTGCGGTGTTTGGATTTGGATTGAGCATGATACTGTTTGCACTTTCGACGAATTACTATTTATCGTTGTTTGCGTTGTTGCTGAGTGGGTTGGCGGACGGTTTGAGCGTGGTGATACGCAAGTCGATCTTGCGGCTTTATTCCCCGGATCACATGCGAGGCCGAGTGGCGGCAGTGAGTTCGATCTTTGTGGGAGCGTCGAACGAGTTGGGCGAGTTGGAGAGCGGCGTCGCCGCCCACTATTTTGGGCTCGTTCGGAGTGTATGGATGGGAGGAATTGCGACGTTGATGATCGTCGCATGGGTGGCCAGCATAGGCCGCGAGCTGCGTGAATTCGATCTGGAAAAACAGAAACGCGAACCAGCGTAGGCGTTGATCACAGCACCTTTTTTAGGAACGGCGTCACGACGAATGCCAGTAAGTAGACATCGCCAGTTGATCGCTATACAATCCCCGTTTAATCAAATGCCCCAGTAGCTCAGTTGGATAGAGCGCGGCTTTCCTAAAGCTGAGGTCGCAGATTCGAATTCTGCCTGGGGTACTGTTCTCCAATGAACGGGCCATTCGTTGCTATTCAGACTCTTTAGAACACTTGCTCGTAGCTGCCTTATCCCCGTCGTCTGGTCGAATCTGCGGAAAGTATGTTTCAGCCACCTTTGTAGAGTGTCCTGCGGCATCCATTTGGGTCACAACTGCATCCCATCCCATTGCTTTGTGGCCTATTAAATTAGGCCAATAGTTTTGAGCGGGATTGAGTAAGTGATGGACGGCGGCGGAGAGGAGTTGGGTGCTGGCGGACTCGGCCTGCGTCAGTTTGGCTTCCAAGGTGTCGCACAGCGACAGCAGCTCGGTCACCTTCGACACGATCCGCTTTTGCTCGGACAACGGCGGAAGCGGCACGATGAAATTC
>JBEBHM010000554.1:0-5933 GCA_040080875.1 Pirellula sp. | reverse complement strand
ACTTCGGATTCGTTTTCTGTGCGTGCACCACAACCAATTTCAGTTTTGGTATCTTCCTAGAAATCATTGCGATTCGAGATCAAAGAAACGGGTCGCCCCCAGATTTGCGATTACGATCGAGTTATCGTAACAACGGTTTAATTCGATTCGAAAACCTTGGAATCATGACATCAATAAGATTTTGACTGCGAGGCCCATGGACCGACTTGCCGAAAGCAACTGGGCTAGCCATGTGGGCGACAACATTTCCCATAATGCGATCAGCAACCGTGGAACGGCTTGCCAAAAACGGATCGGGGGACAGATGGAATTTCGAGATTAGGTACTTACGAGGAGCATTTGGACAATGAACTATGATTTGGAGCCGTTGCTGGCTGCTGTCAGTCCTGACGCGCCTAGCGGAGTGGATCTCGAGTACGATCCCGATTTTTCTCGCATGGAAAAAGCGGCCCAGGGGACGCCTGACCAAGAATTTGGTTCGACGATCATCGAAGGTTCTCCGGCGGATTGGGATGAAGTCCGGAATGCAGCCGTGAGTGTTTTGAAAAGATCGAAAGATCTGCGAGCGGCGACCTATCTTGCGGAAGCAGATCTAGCTCGCGTTGGACTAGTTGGTTTTCGAGATGCTTTGCAGATCATTTCCGTTTTCGTAAATGAATTTTGGGAAACCGTTTATCCTCGTCTGGATGCCGATGATGACGACGATCCGACGATTCGCATCAATTCGCTCGCTGGACTGCGCAGCGTAGGTGGAATAATTCGTAAGTTGCGGGACACACCCATTCTTGCTAGTCGTTCGGTGGGAAAATTCAGTTGGACGGACTGCAGTATTGCAAAGGGTGAAACGCCTGTTCCAGCAGGGATGGAGTCGCCTCCAACGCAAAAGAAGATCGATGCTGCGGTGATGGCATGCGATCCAAAGGAATTCGCTGAGTTGATTCAAGCGGTAGAGGATTGCCTCAAATATGCATCGTCCATCGAGGCTGGATTCTCCGATCGACTTGGTCCGGCGGTCGGACCCAATCTCGATTTGTTGACGAAAGAGTTGAAGGCGATTTCACGCTTCCAAAAGTCTTGGGTGGGGCTGAGAAAAGAGTTGGGGGGATCTGAAACGCCAGCTGGTTCATCGAACACAATCGAGACTTCCTCCCAGGAATCAGTGGCCGGGGTGCCCGTCGCCAACGGGCCATTTGTGATCACTCGCCGTGAAGATGTCATCGAGGGATTGGACAAGATTATTCATTGGCTCGAGCGGAACGAACCGTCTAGTCCGCTACCGATGCTATTGAAACGCGCCAAGCGGCTGTCCACCATGAGCTTTATGGACATCCTTAGAGACATTTCACCCGATGGGGTGACGCAGGCGGTCGTGGTGGTTGGAGAAGAGCCCGAACCGGCTGAGACTTTCTCGCAAAAATCATCTTCAAGCGAGAAAGTCGCCAAGCAACCCAATCCAAACGATGGATATTAATTAGAATAGCAAAGCTGCACGAAAGCTCGCTCCGAGTGTGGCCTTGCTGGTGTACAATTTTCGAAAAATGCGAAAGTGCTAATAACTTAGGAAAGCATAGAGGATTTAAGAATGGCAAAGCAAAGTTCACAAAAGTTCATCGCAAGAAATCGGGCTCCGCGTGTTCAAATCGAATACGATGTGGAAGTGTATGGTGCTCAAAAAACGATTCAGTTGCCTTTTGTGATGGGGGTGCTTAGCGATCTATCCGGTAATCCTGCCGAAAAGTTGCCAGGCGTCGGGGACCGCAAGTTCCTTGAGATTGACGTGGACAATTTCGATGAGCGACTCAAATCGATGAAGCCGAGGGTTGCTTTTGCGGTGCCAAACACACTGACCAACAATGGAAACTTGATGTGCGACATCACGTTCGAAAGCATGGATGATTTCTCTCCTGCTGCCATTGCCAAGAAAGTTGAACCGCTTCGCAAATTGCTTGAGACAAGAACACAGTTGGCTAACTTGATGACCTACATGGACGGCAAAGCAGGCGCTGAGGAGTTGATTGGAAACATTTTGAAGGATCCTACTTTGTTGCGATCCTTGGCGTCGACGCCAAACCCCGAGGCAACCGCCAAGCCAGCCTCGCCGGCTGTGGCCCACACGCCAGTCGCCGCACCGGCACCCTCGGTTGCTCCTCCAGCCGCCGTCGCACCGCCGCCGCCAGCAGCGCCTTCTTCAGGCTCGGACAAGGGTGCGGAAGACGACTTGGATGCATTGCTGAACGATCTCTAGGATCGCCGAAGGTGAAGCAACTCCAGTTCGTATTTTTCATTCGATTCAATCCAGTTTTTCGGGAAAGTTCTAAGGTAGGTCAGAAATGGAAAGACAGTCTCAAACGTCGTTAGGTGCAACCGAATTTGCGGAAGGTGACTTCTCCGCGTTGTTGAAGAAAGAGTTTCGTCCGCAGTCGGACGATGCAAAGAATGCAATCGAATCAGCCGTCAAGACGCTGGCAGAACAAGTTCTTCTCGACTCGGATGTCGTCTCCAGTGACGCGCTTGCGTCGATCAGTGCAATCATTGCATCGATCGACAAGAAGTTGACCGAGCAAATTAACCACATCATCCATCACGCGGATTTCCAACAGTTGGAGGGTGCTTGGCGTGGCTTGCATTACTTAGTGAACAACACCGAAACCGATGAGATGCTTAAGATTCGAGTGTTTAACATCTCCAAAGCAGACCTTGGAAAAACCGTCAAGAAATTCAAAGGAACGGCATGGGACCAAAGTCCTATTTTCAAGAAGATATACGAAGAGGAGTTCGGGCAATTTGGCGGCGAGCCCTATGGTTCGCTTGTTTGTGACTATCACTTTGACCACAGCCCACCCGACGTCGCTCTTTTGACAGAAATGGCGCAAGTCTGTGCGGCGTCCCATACCCCAATGATTACCGGTGCATCGCCAAGTTTATTCCAGTTGGAAAGTTGGCAAGAACTGAACGATCGGCGAGATTTGACGAAGATTTTTGGAACGCCGGAATACGCAGCGTGGCGATCGCTTCGCGAATCGGACGACTCTCGCTATCTCGGTCTGTGCCTTCCGCGATACCTCGCGAGACTGCCCTACGGATCGAAGACGGATCCCGTGGAGGAATTCGATTTCGAAGAATCGGTCGACGGCAGTGACCATTCGAAATACTGTTGGGCCAACGCGGCATACGCCATGGCGACCAACATCACTCGCTCGTTCAAAGATTATGGTTGGTGTACGTCGATCCGAGGAATCGAATCAGGCGGGGCGGTCGAGGGACTGCCCACACATACCTTCCCAACAGAGGACGGTGGCGTCGACATGAAGTGCCCTACGGAGATTGCGATTGGGGACCGGCGCGAAGCGGAGTTGGCCAAGAATGGCTTTATGCCGCTCATTCACAAAAAGAATAGCGATTTTGCTGCGTTCATCGGGGCGCAGTCGTTACAGAAACCAGTAGAATATGATGATCCAGATGCAAGTGCTAATGCGCAGTTGTCGGCTCGTCTCCCCTACTTGTTTGCTACTTGTCGATTCGCTCATTATTTGAAGTGCATGGTTCGAGACAAAGTCGGTAGCTACCAAGATAAGAGTAGTTTGCAAACATGGCTTCAAAATTGGATCAATCGCTACGTTGAACCGAATCCCACCGGAGCTTCGCAAGATGACAAGGCACGCAGGCCTTTGGCAGAAGCGCAAGTTGTCATCGAAGAGGACCCGAGCAATCCAGGCTACTACAAGTCGAAGTTCTTTTTGAAACCACATTACCAGCTAGAAGGCTTAACGGTTTCGTTGCGTTTGACTTCACGTCTTCCAACAGCCTAGCATTACGTTTGTAAAAACTTGACTCAGCTTCTACTGGAGGGGAAGCTGCAGTCGCCCGTGTGCGATTGAATGTTGTTTTTGGTTTGTTGTCCTTTCAAAAACTAGAGGTTTTAAATGATCGTAGTAAGAATTGATGAAATCCCCGGCGATTGCAAAATCGAAGGCTTCGAAAAGTATTTCATTGCTGAGAGCTTCGGATTTGGTGTTGAACGCGAACTGGCGGAGAGCGGAAAGGCCGGTACAGCCGACGTCAATATTGGCGTTGGGGAACTCCAGGAATGTACCATTTCCAAAAGCATGGATAGCGCTTCTACGGCTCTGGCCAAAAAAGCAATCAGTGGATCGTCTTGTGGAACCGCAGACATCAAATTTATGGAGTCCATCACACGTGACGGCGGTGCGATGTTCAACATTGTCTATTTGGCGTACAAGCTAGACAACGTCTTTATTAAATCATGGAGCACCAGCGGCGACGCAGATGATCGCCCAACCGAGGATGTCGCCATATGGTACAACAAAATCGCCTTTTGCTATTTTGCAACCAAGGATGGAAAAGAGTTTAAATTCCAAGGTGATTGCAGGTGGGATCAAGTCAAATCCAAGCCTTGGACCGAGGCAGAGCTTCCCAAAGCAGCAGAAGAGCACAAGGTCAGCTAGCGAACTCAGGCTTTAGCCGCCACTTGATGAACAGCAATTGCAATTCGGCGGTTAACATAGTCTAGAACGTATTTCCGTTTTTCGCCAATCGAATTCTAGGTCCGATTGGCGGTAGGTGTTATTCAATTTTAGAGGCATCCGATGATTGTCGTTCGAATCGAAGGTGTACCGGGGGACGTAGAAATCCCCGGTTACGACGGCAATAAGTGGTTTGTCGCTGATTCGATGAGTTTTGGAGTCGGAAAAAGCATTCAAGCGTCCGATTCCAAACAAGATATCGAAATTGGCAGGAATGAAGAACAGGAATTGAGTATTGAAAAGACCGTGGATGCTGCCACGGTCTATTTGATGCATCGAGCCATGAAGGGCAGAAGTGCATCGACAGGCTCAGGATTTTTTACGGTCGATATTCACTTGATCCAAGCGATAAGCAATGACACCAAACCCGTTAAAGCGTACCTGAAAATCCGAATCGAAAACGCGATGATCAAGGAATGGGACGTGGACGCAAGCGGAGACGATCGCCCTTCGGAATCTCTGCGTATTTGGTTTAGCCGGTCGGCGATGAAGTACAGGACGTCGTCAGACGGTGTGACCTTCAAGGCTCATGGGCCACTCGGTTGGGATGAGCAAGAGAACAAGGACTGGAAGCCGGATAGCCTTTTGAAAAACGACGATTAAATTCCACTAACGGATTGAATGAATGATGTCCTCTTTGCTTTCCCTTAGGAACGCGGATCTCGCAACGTCCTTGAAAAGCTTGCAAGCGGAAGTGCGCGACAATCCGTCCGAGCCCAAACACCGGATTTTTCTTTTTCAACTCCTATCGATACTCGGTCAATGGGATCGCGCGCTCGGCCAGTTGAATGTGCTGAGGGACCTCAGCGCGGAGTCACTTTCTTTGGTTCAAACCTATCAAGAAACCTTGAATTGCGAGGCGCTGCGCGCTGCCGTTTTTTCCGGAAAACGATCGCCATTGCTTTTTGGGGAACCCGAGCCCTGGATGGCCCTCATGCTAGAATCGCTCAAGATGGCTGGCCAAGGAAAAGAGACGGAATCGTCGAAGCTAAGGGAAGACGCATTGGAGGATGCAACCACGGTTTCCGGCACTTTGTCCTTGTTCCCCGAAAAGACTTCAGCCGACGAACCGGCCCATGTGGAGTCCTTTCCATTCGAATGGTTGGCCGATGCGGACTCACGTATTGGACCTTTTCTCGAAGCGATCATTAACGGCAAGTATTTTTGGATTCCGTTTCAAAGGATTGGTTCGATTACATTGGAGAAAGTGTCGGACCTGCGAGATCTAGTCTGGCTGCCTGCTCGCTTTGAATGGGCAAATGGCGGAGAGACGGTTGGGTTTATCCCGACACGTTACGTCGATAGCCAGTCACAAATCGATGATCATGTGCGATTGGGTTGGAAGACCGTCTGGAATCAAGTTGGTGAAGGAACGTTTGTTGGCTTGGG